>NZ_JBHWVM010000041.1:0-64243 GCF_042736805.1 Streptomyces sp. NPDC060031 | reverse complement strand
ATCATGAACAGGAAACGGGGCGACCGGCTGTTTAAATTTTAGACCGGGGAGGCGGCCGATCAGGCCCGGCCGCGGATCGGGCGGCGACGGCGCATCACGTGGGCGCCGGCGCCGAGCGCCGCCACCCCCACGAGGCTCGCGCCGATGGCGGTCTCGGTGGCGGACGGGCCGAAGGAGCCGCCGATACCGCCTTGTGCGCCGTTGCCCGGCAGGATGGTGAACCGGTGCGTGGCGACCAGACTGTTGTCGTGGCACTTGACCGACAGCGTGTGGTTGCCGGGCGAGGCGTGGTTGAAGATCCGGACGGTCGCGAACCCGATGGAGCCGGCCGACAGGTTCGTCTGGGGAAAGTTGCCGTTCGACCAGACCGTGCCGCCGTGGCCGCAGCCGGCCGCGCTGACCTGCATCGAGGAGCCCTGGTGCACGGAGTAGGGGTTGACCGTGACATTGCTGGGCCCGCCGTTTCCGCCCGATGGCGGACCCCCGACTGGGTTCGCGGCGGCGAACGGGACACTGAGGCCGATCGCGGCGCAGGCCGCCGCGGTCACTGTTAGAGCGCGGAGAACACGCATGGTGGAACCTCCAGCGGGAAGCGCCCCGGAGCGGTGGCCCGGGAAGATCGACGAGAACGCCTCCCACGACGAACCCTCACGGCGTCTCGCAACCAGCGCATTTCCGCCTTTGGGCCGCCCGGTTGAGCGACACGCCGAGGAGCGGACGGGACTTCTGACGGATCCGCAGGTCACGACCTGTCAGGCATTTATGTGACGATTACCTGGATGGGCGCACCCCTTCCGGCCCCACCACCCGTTCGCCCTTCACCGATCGCCGTCCCGCGCGCGCACCCTTAGCGTGCGTGAAGTAGGGCGTACATGGGGTGGGGACAGGAACGCGGGTCGGGACCCCCGCGTCGGGAAGGGAGAGCCATGACCGAGGACGAGAGTGAGAGGCCATCGAGAAGGCGCTCCCCCTGGGGAGCCATCGCGCTGGTCATGCTCACCGGCCTCGCCATGATGCGGAACGGGGCCGATGTGGAGGACGGCCCGCCACAGCCGGCCGCCGCTGCGGCGGTGGCCGTACAGCCGGATCAGCAGGCGACGGAGCCGCCACCCGCACCACCGCAGGGCCTGGAGGTGCTGGAGCACTCGTCGGTGCAGCGCATCCGTATCCCGGCGATCAAGGTCGACGCACCGGTGATGACGGTCGGACTGGACGCGCAGGGCTACATCGACGCACCGCCGCCGCAGGATCCGAATCTGGCCGGCTGGTACCTCAACGGCATCTCGCCGGGCCAGTCGGGCTCGGCGGTGCTGGTGGGCCACGTGGACAACGCGCAGGGACCGGCGGTCTTCTACGGCTTGGGCTCGGTGCAGAAGGGCAACCACATCGAGGTGGAACGGTACGACGGACGCACGGCGGTGTTCGAGGTGTACGGCGTGGAGGTCTTCGCCAAGAACGCGTTCCCCGGAGCCCGGGTGTACGGGGACACCGGCCAGCCGGAACTCCGGGTGATCACGTGCGGCGGCGGCTATTCGAAGGCCAAGGGCTATGACGGCAACGTCGTCGTCTTCGCCCGGATGATGGCGACCCGCTGACCGGTGGCCGGGTCGCCCGGCCGCGGCGCCGCCGCGCCGGGGGTTCGCCCCTTCAGCGCGGCGGCAGCACCGGCAGCGTCATGCGGTAGCCCCGTGCGAGCAGTTGGGGCAGGTACGAGGAGAGCGCCTGGACGCTCTGCGAGCGGTTGCCGCCCGCGTCGTGGGACAGCACGACCACGCCGGGGGCCGCGCCCTTGAGGATGCGCGAGACGATCGCGGTCGTGCCCGGTTCCGTCCAGTCCAGGCTGTCCACGGTCCAGGCGAGCGGCTCCATGCCCAGCTCGGCCCCGATCTCGAACGCGGCCCGGTTCCACGCCCCGTACGGTGCCCGGAACCACTGCGGCGCCTCCCCCACGCTCTGCTGTACGACCTCGCTCGTGCGGCCGATCTCGGAGGCGAGGGCGGGCCGGCTGAGCTTGGGGATGAGCGGGTGCGTCCAGGTGTGGTTGCCGATGACGTGGCCCTCGGCGGTCATCCGGCGCAGCAGGTCCCGGTTCTCGTCTGCCATCTCCCCGCAGACGAAGAACATCGCTCGCACGCCGTAGCGGGCGAGGGTGTCGAGGATCCCGGGGGTGTAGCGGGGGTCGGGGCCGTCGTCGAAGGTGAGCACCATGTCACTCGCCGAGGCGGTGGTGGCGGGGAGTTCCAGGATCGGTCTGGTCCGTACGACGGGCTTCGCCGCGGGCGGCCGGGCGGGGGCGTCGGCGGTCATCGGCCGCAGCCGGTACGACTTCTCGGACAGTGCCCGGGCGCCCAGCCCGGGTGCGCCGGCGGCGGGTGCGCCCGCAGCGCCGGGGCCCGTCCCCGGCCCGGCGCCCGCTCCGATGCCCCGTCCGGCGGCCGGGCCGGGCGCGCCGCCCTCGTTGCCGGTGGTGATCAGACCGGCGGCGGCAGCGACTCCGAGGAAGACGGCGGAGCGCAGGAGCACGCGTCGCCCTACTGTCGGCTCGTCATTTTTCATTACTATTACGTATCAACGACATCGTCGAAGATGTCGAGAGGCGCGGACGCTCCCCCTCCCCCTCACCCGATCAGCCGCGCCGCACCAGGGGGAACGGAAGCGTCTCGCGGATCGTCAGACCCGTGAGGAACATGACCAGCCGGTCCACGCCGATGCCCAGTCCGCCGGTCGGCGGCATCGCGTACTCCAGCGCGTCCAGGAAGTCGTTGTCGAGTTCCATCGCCTCCGGGTCGCCGCCCGCCGCCAGCAGTGACTGGGCCGTGAGCCGGCGCCGCTGCTCGACGGGGTCGGTCAGCTCGGAGTAGGCGGTGCCCAGTTCGGTCCCGAAGGCCACCAGGTCCCAGCGCTCGGCGAGCCGCGGATCCTTGCGGTGCTGCCGGGTGAGCGGCGAGACGTCGGTCGGGAAGTCCTTGTAGAAGGTGGGCAGCTCGGTCTTCTCCTCCACCAGCCGCTCGTACATCTCCAGCACCACGTCGCCCCGCGTGTTCTCGGGGGTGTGCGGCACCTGCGCCCGGTCGCACAGCCGCCGCAGCACGTGTTCCCCGGTGTCCGCGTCGACTTCCTCGCCCAGCGCCTCGCTGATGGCCCCGTACATCGTCTTGACCGGCCACGCCCCGGAGATGTCGTGCACGACGAGCTTGCCGTCCGGGCCCGCCTTGTGGGCGACGGGCGAGCCGAAGGCGGCCGTGGCGGCGCCCTGGATCAGCTCGCGCGTGAGGTCGAGCATGACGTCGTAGTCGGCGAAGGCCTGGTAGGCCTCCAGCATCGTGAACTCGGGGTTGTGCTTGTAGGAGACGCCTTCGTTGCGGAAGGTGCGGCCCATCTCGAAGACCTTCTCCATGCCGCCCACGCACAGCCGCTTGAGGTACAGCTCGGGTGCGATGCGCAGGTACAGGTCGAGGTCGTAGGCGTTGATGTGGGTGCGGAACGGCCGGGCGTTGGCGCCGCCGTGGATCTGCTGGAGCATCGGGGTCTCGACCTCCAGGTAGCCGCGGTCCAGCAGCCCCTGGCGCAGTGCCTGCACCGCGCTGGAGCGGGCCCGTACGACATCGCGCGCCCCGGGGCTGGCGACCAGGTCGAGGTAGCGGCGCCGGACCCGGGCTTCCGGGTCGGCGAGACCCTTGCGCTTGTCGGGCAGCGGGCGCAGGCACTTGCCGGCGAGCTGCCAGGAGTCGACCACGACGGACAGCTCGCCGCTCTTGGCGGCGCCGACCTCGCCGCTCGCCACGACGTGGTCGCCGAAGTCGACCTGGGAGGTGAACAAGTCCAGTACGTCGGCCCCCGCCTCGTCCCGCGTGAACATCAGCTGTATGTCCCCGGACCAGTCGCGGAGCACGGCGAAGACCACGCCGCCGAGGTCGCGCACGACCATCACGCGCCCGGCGAGGGTGACCTGTTCGCCGGTCCGCGCGCCGGGCGGGTACCCGGGGTGGGCGGCCTTGAGCTGCGCGACCGTGTGGGTGCGCGGGCGGATGCCGACGGGGTACGGGTCGATGCCGCCGGCCCGGATCCGCTCCAGTTTGTCGTGCCGGACGCGGACCTGCTCGGGCAGCCGCTCGCCCCGGGCGGCCGCGCCCTCCTCTCCCACGAGTTCCAGGCCGAGCGAGTCGATGGAGGGCAGGCCCGCGGTGTTGGCGGGGGCGGTGAGGCCCCTGGGGTGGCCGTTGCCCCACAGCTTGCGCAGGCTGGGTACGGACACGAACCCCTCGGCGATGCCGGAGGCGAGGCTGACCCGGGCGAGCGAGCCGGCGTCCTGGTAGCAGAGGAACCGCGGGTACCACTCGGGGCCGTACTTGACGTTCGAGCGGTAGAGCGCCTCCAGCTGCCACCAGCGGGAGAAGAAGAGCAGCAGCTTGCGCCACAGCTTGAGGACGGGTCCGGCGCCGATCCGGCCGCCCTCCTCGAAGGCGGAGCGGAAGACGGCGAAGTTGAGGGAGATCCGGCGCACGCCCAGGCTCGGGGCGGCGGCGCAGAGCTGGGCGACCATGAACTCCATGACCCCGTTGGGGGCGGTGCGGTCGCGGCGCATCAGGTCGAGTGAGATGCCGTCCTTGCCCCAGGGCACGAAGGAGAGCAGCGCGATGAGCGCGCCCGTGTGATCGAAGGCCTCGACGAGCAGGCAGTCGCCGTCGGCGGGGTCCCCGAGCCGGTCCAGGGCCATGGAGAAGCCGCGCTCGGTCTCGGTGTCGCGCCAGGTGTCGGCCCGGTCGACGATGAGCCGCATCTCCTCCTCGGTGAGGGCGGAGTGGCGGCGGATCACGGTGGTGGCGCCGGTGCGCTGGACCCGGTTGACGGCCTGGCGGGTGACGCGCATGTCGCGGCCGTCGAGGTCGAAGTGGGCCACCTGCAGGATGGCCTCGTCGCCGAGCTGGAGTGCGCTGAGGCCCGAGCGGGCGTACGCGGTCGCGCCTTCCTCGGAGGCGCCCATGACGGCGGGCTGCCAGCCGTAGCGGCGGGCGACGGCGAGCCAGGCGTTGATGGCGGGGGTCCAGGCGGCGGGATCGCCGACGGGGTCTCCGCTGGCGAGGCAGACGCCGGCCTCGACACGGTAGGTGACGGCGCCCTTGCCGTTGGGCGCGAAGACGACGGCCTTGTCGCGCCGGGTGGCGAAGTAGCCGAGGGAGTCGCCCCGCCCGTAGGCGCCGAGGAGGGCGCGGATGCGGGGCTCCTCGTCCCCGTGCAGGGCGGCGGTGAGCCGCTGGGACCGGAACAGGGCGGACGCGGCGTTCAGCAGGGCGAGGGCGCCGAAGAGGCCGAGCAGGAAGTAGAGCGGGCGGGGCGGGCGGCCGTCGAACTGGCGGGCGGAGAAGAGGCCGCCGAAGACCTGCTTGGCGGCCCAGTCCAGCCACTGGCCCTTGGGGAGGGTGCCGGGGAAGAGCGCGACGAGTCCCCAGCCGACGAGCACGGCGGCGAGCAGGCCCAGCCCGAGCACCATCATGGCCCGCCACAGGGCGCCGGGGCGGGAGGCGGCGTAGAACTCCCTGCGGGCGGCGACCAGCAGCGCGAGGGCGGCGACGGCCAGCGCCATGGAGGGGATGCCGATCCAGTAGTCCCCCACGGCCATGGTCAGGACGTCGACGAGGACCAGCAGGGCCAGATAGGTGACGACGATCCACCAGGCGACCTTCTTGCGGGTGCCGAGGGCCGCGGCGAGCAGGAAGAGGAAGACGGCGTAGGCGAGGTTCGCGCTGACCGGTACGACGATCTCGTCGAGGAAGCGGACGATGTGCCTCAGCAGCCGCCGGAGCGTCGGGGAGAGCGACAGCAGGGCGCACAGCAGGCCGAGCGTTCCGAAGAACGCGCCGAAGGCGTCCGGCACCCGCTTCAGGAAGCGGTTCCGGGTCCCGCGCGTCTCCTCCACGGTGGCACTCATGGTTCGCACTGTAGGGAGGCCCGCGCCGCTCCGCGCGCCGAGCCGGATAGCCTCGGGAGGGTGACGGAGCAAGTGAACACGGGATTCGAACGCGGTACGGACGGCCCGAAGGTGATCCTCGCGGGGGTCGACGGGTCGCAGTCCTCGCTCCGCGCCGCGGCCTACGCGGCGGGACTGGCCCGGCGCCAGAACGCGCTGCTGGCGCTGGTGTACGTACAGCCGGTGATGCCGGCCGGGGCCTCGCTGGGCGCGCCGGTCGCCGACGCGACCGGGGAGATCGCCGAGGGGCTGGGGCGGAGATCCGGGACGCGGCCGAGCGCCTCAAGGGCGTCTACGACGTGCGCTGGCAGTTTCACACCTTCCGCGGCGACCCGTACGCCGGCCTGGTCAGCGCGGCGGAGGAGCTGACGGCGGACGCGGTGGTGGTCGGCGCCTCGGAGCAGGCCGGCCACCGCATCGTGGGGTCGGTGGCGGTCCGCCTGGTGAAGGCGGGCCGCTGGCCGGTCACGGTCGTTCCGTAGCGGATGCCCGCGGGACCGGCCGGCTGGCCGGCCGGCCGGGGCGTGCGCGCTACTTGGCCATGGTCAGCCCGTCCCTGGCCGCGCCGCGGCCGAGGACGGCCTCGCTGACGGTGTCCTGGGCCTCCTGGTAGTCGTCCCGGTCGGGGTCCTTGGCGAGGGCGGCGGGGAGGTGGACGATCCTCCCCGTGGACAGGTCCATCATCTGGGGCGTGAACTCGGCCTTGGTGACCTGCCAGCGCTGCCCGGCCGCGGCCGGCGGGGCGAAGGTGAAGCGGCCGATCGAGCCGTAGTTGCCGCGCATGTCCCGCGCGCCGGAGTAGTTGAACATCTCGCCCGCGACCTGGTCGCCCATGCCGTAGACGATCCACGTCCCGTTGACCTTCTCGTAGGCCTGCGGGATGTGCGCGTGGGTGCCCAGGATCATGTCGATGTCCGGGCGCCCGCCGGTCTGCGAGGCGGTCAGCGCCTTGCCGAGCGAGAGCTGTTTCCCGTCCGGCTCGGTCTGCCATTCCGTGCCCCAGTGGAGGCTGACCAGGACCACGTCCGCGCCCGCCTTCCGGGCGGCCCGGGCGTCGGCGACGATCTTCTCCTCCTCCATCAGGTTGACGGCCCACGGCTGGCCGTCCGGGAGCGGGTAGCCGTTGGTGTCGTAGGTGTAGGCGAGGTGCGCGACCTTGGCGGAGCCCGCCGTGTACATCGTGGGCGTGGCCGCCTCGGCCGCCGTGCGCGCGGAACCGGCGTGCTTGAGGCCGGTCTTGTCGAACTTGTCGAGGGTGCGCTTCAGGCCGTCGGCTCCGTCGTCCAGGGTGTGGTTCGAGGCGGTGGAGCAGCCGTCGTAGCCGGCGTCCTTCAGCGCGTCGGCGACCTCGGGCGGGGACTGGAAGGCCGGGTAGCCGGTGAAGGGCCCGCCGTCCTCGCCGTAGACGGTCTCCATGTGACAGATGGCCAGGTCCGCGGCCGAGACCATGGGTTTGACGCTCCGGAACATCGGCCTGAACTCGTGTCCGGAGCCCTCCGCGTCGGCTGACGCCCGCTTGATGATGGAGTCGTGCGGCAGTACGTCCCCGCTCGCGACCAGGGTGAATCCCCGGCCGGCGGGGGTGGCCGGGGCCCCGGCGGGGCTCGCGAGGCGGGGCGGCGCGGACTGTCCGCCCGCGGAACAGGCGGCGACCGCCGACAGCAGGAGGGCGGACAGCAGGGCGAGGGCGTGGCGGGTGCGCGGCGCGGGCGTGGTCGGCGGCGCGGGCGTGGTCGGCGGCGCGGTCGGCGTCGTGGTCATCTGTCCCGGCTCTCTTGCAGTAGGACTATCCGATCACCTGCAATCCATAGAACCAGAGGCCTCAAGTCAAGAGACGGCTCCGCCCCCGGCCGCAGCCTCACCCCATTGGCCGTTCGCCGCGCCGTTCGACCGTTCGTCGCCCCGCGCGGCCGCCCACCGGAAGACCCGGGGGCTTGGGCGCACCGCCGGGTTCTGAAGGTTCCCGGGCGGGCCCGGCGCAGGTCAGGGTGGATCCGTCGGACCCGGACGGCCCCCTGGAAGGAGCCCCTCGTGCCCCTCTCCCCCACCCTCGACCGCACGGACCCCGAGACGCTGGCCGAACTCCAGCGCGAGCACGGGCGAGCCCTGTTCGGTTTCCTGCTCGGCCTCACCGCCGGGGACGCGCAGCGCGCGGAGGACCTCGTACAGGAGACGCTGGTACGGGTCTGGCAGCACCCGGAGGTGCTGGCGAGCGGTCACGAGTCCCTGCGTCCCTGGCTGTTCACGGTGGCCCGGCGGCTCGCGATCGACGCCCGGCGGGCCCGGATGTCACGGCCGCTGGAGGTGGACCCGGAAGGGCTGGAGCAGGCGCCGGCCCCCGAGGACGCGGTGGCCGGCTCGGTGACGGCCATCGACGTACGGCGGGCGGTGGGGTGTCTGGGGCCGGAGCACCGGGAGGTGCTGATGCAGGTCTACTTCCAGGACCGCTCCGTGGCCGAGGCCGCCGCGGAGCTGGGTATTCCGGCAGGAACGGTCAAGTCCCGGACGTACTACGCCCTGCGCGCCCTCAAGAAGGGGCTGCAGGGGTACGGGTACGGGCTCGGCGCCTGAGAATCACGCAACCAGCGACCCGAACGCACCCGAATCGGACATGAAGCGCATCGAAATCAGCATCAGACCGTTCAAGTTGAGTAAACATCCCCCGCTCCGCGAGCCGCTCGGTGAAGGCTCTTGGCTGACGGCGGGAATGCTCGACGCGCGGGAGAAGGTGGAACGGTGCAGCCCGAGGGTATGAACGGCACCAGTGACGGCGGGCTCGCGGTGCCCATGGCATGGCTCTACGCGGAGTACATCGCCGACGAACTGCTGCGCACGGGCCGGCTGATCCCGGTCAGCACCCTGGAGTTCCGCGCCGGCCGCGACACGCTCGCGCTGACCATCTACCTCTCGGACGCGGCCGGCGAGCTCTCCGGGATCCGGGTGGTCTCCCAGCTCGACGAATGGCTCTCGCTGACGGCGTACGGTCACCCCTGGCGCGACTGGGTCCACACCCGTTTCCTGGCGCTGGGCGAGGAGGCCAGGGAGCGCGGCCGCGGCGAGGACCCCGACCTGGAACTGGCGCGGGCCGCGTGGCGCTGGCTGGACCGCACCGAACTGTTCGCCACCAACCTCGACCCGGGGCGCCACGGCCACCCCGACACCACGCCGGGACTGGACGAGAACGCCCGCGTCTGGACCCCCGCCTGGCAACTGGGGCTCCCCCTGGGGCACTTGGCGATGCACCTGTTCTGAGACGTCAGCGAACGTGCGCGCGGCGAGGCCCCGCCGGGGCCTCGGCCGGGTCGGTCACCAGGCCCGTGAAATCGGCTTCGTTGCGCTCGACCCGGGTCACGTACCAGCGCGCGATGAGCCACAGCACCGGGTACACCAGCAGGCCCAGCGCCACCCACACCAGCGGAACCGACGCGGTGTCCGGCAGCAGGAACACCAGCGGCAGGGTCCCGACCAGCAGCGCGAGGGCGGCCAGCGCGCCGAGCGCGGCGCGCAGTTGGCTGCGCATGAGGGCCCGCACGTAGGTCGCGCCGAGGGTGGTCTGCTCCGAGATCTCGGACCGGGCCGGCGCGTGCGCGGGGGGCCCGCGGCGGGCGCCGCGGGGTACCCCGGTGACGGTCTCCCGCCGGGGCGGCGGCTGCTGCTCCTCGGCCATGGTGCCGGAGTCTACGCAAGGGCCCGGCTATTTGAGGAGCCTGGAGAGCCGGCGGTCCGCGAGCGGTTTCCCGCCGGTCTGACAAGTGGGGCAGTACTGGAGCGAGGAGTCGGCGAAGGACACCGAGCGGACGGTGTCCCCGCACACCGGACACGGTTCGCTGGCCCTGCCGTGCACCCGCAGCCCGCTCTTCTTCTCGGCCTTGAGGTGGCCGGCCGCCACTCCGTGCGAGCGCTCGACGGCCTCCCGCAGGGTGTCCCGGACGGCCTCGTACAGGTGGGTGACCTGCCCCTCGTCGAAGGAGGCGGCCAGTTTGAAGGGCGAGACGCGGGCCTTGTGAAGGATTTCATCGCTGTACGCGTTGCCGATGCCGGCGATGACGCCCTGGTCGCGCAGGACGCCCTTGATCTGCCGCCGCTCCCCTGCGAGCAGCGCCGCGAAGGCCGCGCGGTCGAAGCCGGGGGCCAGCGGGTCCGGACCGAGGCGGGCGATCCCCGGGACCTCCTGCGGGTCGCGGACCACGTACACCGCGAGGCGCTTTTGGGTACCCGCCTCGGTGAGGTCGAATCCGCCGCCGCCCTCCAGCACGAGGCGCAGCGCGAGCGGCCCCTTGCCGGGGCGGGGCGGCTGCGCCGGCAGGGTCTCCTGCCAGCGCAGCCAGCCGGCCCGGGCCAGGTGGGTGACGAGGTACAGGTCGCCGATCGCCAGGGCCAGGAACTTGCCGTACCGGGCGGTGGACCGGGCCGGCTGTCCCTCCAGGGCGGTGAGCGGCGGAGCGTACGTCTTGAGAACGCTGACGGCCAGCGGGAGGACGCGCTCGACCACCCGCCCGGTGAGGTGCTCGTCGAGGAATTCCCTCAGGGCCTCGACCTCCGGCAGCTCGGGCATTCTCCTACCCCATCACGAACTCGCACCACACGCACTTGCCACTGCCCCGGGACTCCACTCCCCAGACGTCCGCCAGCCGGTCCACCAGCATCAGGCCCCGCCCCGACACCCCCGAATCGCCCGCCTCGCGCCGTCGGGGCAGGGCGCTGGAGCGGTCCTCCACCTCCACGCGGAGCCGCCGCTGCGCGCCCGGCAGGACGCGCAGGGTCACGATGGCCGGGCCGTCGGTGTGCATGAGGGCGTTCACGATCAGCTCGTCCGCGACCAGTTCGATCTCGTCGGCCCGCTCCCGCGCGCCCCACGCGCGGACCGCGGCCCCGATCATGTGGCGGGCCGCGACCAGGGCCTCGGGGTCGCCCGGGGCCACGTGCTGCTGGAGTCGGCCGCCGCCCCGCGGGGCGTCCTCCACGTGGCGGCGCAGCAGCAGGAGCGCCATGTCGTCGTCCCCGCCGCTGTCGTCCACGATCTCGCAGAGGCGGTCGGCGAGCCGCTGGAGGTCCTCCGGTCCACTGCGGATCAGGTCGGTCAGCAGCCGGATCCCGTCGTCCAGGTCGGCGCCGGGCTGTTCCACCAGGCCGTCCGTGCACAGCAGGAGCGTTTCTCCCTGGTCCATCTCCACCGTGGTCACGGGATACTCCAGGCGGCCGAACTCCGCCGAGAGGCCGAGCGGCATGCCGCCCTCCACCTGCACCCGCCGGCAGTCCCCGTCGCGGGCGCGCAGCAAGGGGTCGATGTGGCCCGCCCGGACGAGCTGGAGCACGCCCGTCGAGAGGTCTGCCTCCACGTAGGTGCAGGTCGCGAAGCGGTCGGTGTCCAGCTCGTGCAGGAAGACGGAGGCCCGCGCCATGACGGTGGCCGGCGAGTGCCCTTCGGCGGCGTACGCGCGCAGGACGATCCGCAGTTGTCCCATCACCGCCGCCGCGTGCGTGTCGTGGCCCTGGACGTCGCCGATGACGGCCCCGACCCGGCCGCCCGGCAGGGGGATGACGTCGTACCAGTCGCCGCCGATGTCCTGGCCCATCCGCGCCGAGCGGTAGCGTACGGCGATCTCGCCGCCCTGTACGGACGGGATCCGCCGGGGCAGCATCGCCTGCTGGAGGCCTTCCGCCAGGTCGTGCTCCTGCTCCAGGAGCATGGCCCGCTGGAGGCTCTGCGCGATGCTGCTGCCCAGCGCGACCAGCAGGTTGCGCTCCTCCTGGGTGAAGCCGTCCTTGTCCTGGTAGAGCAGCCCGATGGCGCCGATCGGGCGGGCCTGGGCGATCAGCGGCAGGTAGGCCGCCGCCGAGATGTCCATGGACGAGATCTTCGACCAGAGCTCGGGGTAGCCCGCCGCGAACTCCTCCGCGGAATCGAGGAAGCGCGGCTGGAGCGAGCGCACGACCTCGCTCATCGGGTACTCCTCGTCGATGCGCGTGTAGCGCGTGCCGGGGACGAAGCTGCCTTCGGGGCCTTCGGCGACGAGGTGGATCCGCCCGGCCTCGACCAGGCCCATCACCATGCCCATCGAGCCGAGCCGTTCCAGGCCGTGGGCGTCGCCGAGCGCGTCGATGACGTCCTGGACGGTACGGGCGTGCGCGAGCGCGGCGGTGGTGCTCTCGACCACCGAGGTCTGGCGGCGGCGCTCCTCGTCGAGGCCCATGCGCTCGGCCGAGTGGCTGAGTTCCTCGGTGGCGTCCCGGACGATGCCGATGATGCGGTACGGGCGGCCGTCGGCGCCGCGCATGACGCGGCCCTGGGTGTGGGTCCAGCGCAGCCGCCCGTCCTGGCAGCGGATGCGGAAGTACGCGCCGTAGCTGTCGACGCCGCTCTTGAGGGCGCTGGAGACGAGGGCGTCGAGCCGGGTCGCCTCCGCGGGCGGGACGCGGCCGCCGAGGGAGCCGGGCCGGCCGTCGTACTCCTCCGGGGCCGTGTCGAAGACGTCGAGGGCCGCCTCGTCCATGTGCATGAGCCCGGTGACCAGGTCCCAGTCGAAACTGCCCATGCGGTTCAGCGAGAGCGACCGGTCCGGGTGTGCGGGCCAGTCGTCCGGCAGCGATACGGTGGTCGGCACCGGTCCACCATGACACACGGGCCGGTCAGGCGCTCTCCAAGTACTGGCTGGTGTCCGAGGTGGGCGGCTGCTGCTGGTCCGGGACCCCGTACGGGCCGTTCGGATCGTAGGAGTCGTGCGGGTCGCTCGGCCGGGCCATCGGGCCGTCGGGCCCCAGCGGCACTCCCGACTCGTTGGGGAACTGGGGCGGCAGGTCCGAGGGGATGTCCGCCGGGACGTCCGGGGGCGGCTGCTGCGGCGGGGTGGGGACCCCCGGGACGCTGGGGGCGTTCGGCACCGGGGGCGTGTTCGGGGCCGACGGGACATCGGGGGTGTTCGGCATGTTCGGCGCGTCCGGCGCGTTCGGCGTGTTCGGAGCGTCCGGCATGTTCGGCGCGTCCGGCGCGATCTGCCTGTCCGGCGGGCAGTCGGCCCGCGCGGGTGCCGGAGCACGACTCCCGCCGGGCGGCGCGGTCCGCGCCAGGCTGTTGCTGTCCGGGGTCGGGCACGGGCCCTCCGGGGTGGTTCCGGGCGGGGCGGGGGGACCGCTCGGGATGCCGTCCGTAGGGTCGTACGGGGGTGGCACCCGGGGGGTGCGGTCCTGGGCGCCGTCGTCGCCGCTCTTGCGCTCGATCCAGGTGTTGTCGGCGACGTTGACGATGACCAGGTTGTTGATGACCTGGATGGTCGGTTCGATCACCACGACCTGGTTGGGGTGGTAGCCGCTCCACGTGTCCCCCTTCTGCACCGGGGAGCCCTTGGCGGCGCGCGGGGCGAGCAGCGGGTTCCCGCAGGCGCAGCGGACCCGGGGCATCCCGTGGCCGTCCACGAGGACGGCGGTTCCGGCCTGGAGGACGGACTGGAAGCTGTTCGCCCGTCCGCCGCTGAAGCCGTGGTTGGTGACGCGGGTGTCGGCGCGCAGCACCACCGGGGTCAGGCCGCGCAGGAAGTCCGGGATCTTCCCCTGCTCGACGTTGGAGGCCTCGGCGAAGGCCCGGGCCTTGGCGTCGTCGTCGGTGAGGGCGCGGACCTGCTGTTCCACGTCGCAGCTGCCGAGCCGGTGGGTTCCGCCGTAGAGGCCGGGGGTGGCCGCGTTGACGGTGCGGATGCCCTGGCCGGTCGCGTTGGGGAGCGGGGGCTGGACGGGGGCCGACTCGCGGGTGGCGGAGGAAGGGGTGAAGGGATCGGGGCCGGCCGCGGCCACGGGCTGGAGGTGGAGCTCCTGGGTTTCGGCGGCCGGGCCCTTGGTCTGCCCGTCGTCGCCGGTGGCGCCGCACGCCGCGGCGAACAGCCCGAGGGCGGTCAAGAGCGCTGCCCGGGCCGGTGCGTGACGGCGCGGCGCCTGACGAGGTGTCGGAGGTGTCGGTGCATGCACGTGAGATCTCCCTTTTCGCCCCGGTTGCTCCCTCCTGTCTGCCGCATCCGCGCGATCACCGCAACCTGAGCGCCGCCCGGGCGTCTTGAACATGTTCAAGGAACCCCGTAGGGTCACGACCGTGAGTTGAACGCGTTCAATGCGCTCATGCGGGAGGGGAGTCCACGGTGACGGTCTTGGTGAATCTGATCGTCACCCTGGGCATGCTCTACGTCGTCCCCGCCGGCCTGCGCCTGATCGATCCGGCCGGGCTGCGCCGGACGGCCCGGCTCTGGCCGCTGGCCGCCGCCCCCGGGGCACTGTGCCTCTGGCTGCCGCGCGGGTCCGCCGCCACCGCGCTCGCCGCACTCTACGCGGCGGCCACCCTGGCCCTCGCGGCGAGGGCCCCGGCCCGGCCGCTGCGGGCCCGGGCCACCGCGAGCCCGCTCGCCCCGCCCGAGGTCGCGGTGCTCACCGCGCTGGTCTCGCCGTCGGTGGCCGGGACCGCCCTGGTCGCCGAACGCGCCGGGTACCGGCTGTTCGGCTTCGACCTCGACATCCTGGCGCTGACCGTGCCGCACTTCCACTTCGCCGGGTTCACGGCCGCGCTGGTCGCCGGCCTGGTGTGCCGCAGCGCCGGGGCCCGGGCCGCGAGCGGGCTGTCGCGCTGGGCGGCGTACAGCGTCCCGGCGGGGACCCTGCTCGTGCTCCTCGGCTACTTCGTCGACGACTGGGCCGAGCTGGTGGGCGCGGTGGTGCTGACCGGGGGCATGTGGGCGGTGGCCCTGCTGACCTGGCGGGAGATCCGGCCCGGGGCCCGCGACCGTACGACGGGGGCGCTGCTGGCGACCTCGGCCGTGGTGCTGGTGGCCACCATGCTGCTCGCCCTGTGGTGGGCGCTCGGCGAGGCCACCGGGATCGTGCACCCGACCTTGACCTGGATGGCCGCGACCCACGGCCTCGGCAACTCGCTCGGATTCGCCCTGTGCTCGGTGCTGGCCTGGCGCCGCCTGGCCGCCGACCGAATGGAGACCCTGTCATGACCCGCCTCATCAACACCGGGCGCCACACCCCGGTAGGGACCGACTTCAACTACCCCGACCGCGGCGCGACCCGGCGGCGCCCGCTGCCCGCCGCCTACCACCACCTGCACCACCGGACCCGGATCGGATACGGCCGCGCCGTCTTCGAGGCCGCCGGGGCCGCGGTCCGCACCTTCGCGATGCACCGGGCCACGGGCGCGCTCGTGCGGGCCGACGGGGAGACCGCGCGGCCCGGCGTGCGGGTGGACATCGGGCTCGGTTTCGGAGCACTGCGGATCACCGTGCCGTGCCGGGTGCTGTGGACTCCGGACGAGCCCGGCCTGGCCGGCTTCGCCTACGGGACCCTCACCGGGCACCCCGAGGCCGGGGAGGAGTCCTTCCTCGTGCGGCTCGCCGCGGACGGCGCGGTCTGGTTCGAGGTCACCGCCTTCAGCCGCCCGGGCGTCTGGTACACCCGCCTGGCGGGCCCGGTCGTCCCCGTGCTGCAGAAGGGCTACGCCCGGTTGCTGGGCCGCGCCCTGCGCAAGCTGGCCACGGGCGCCTGACCGGCCCGATACTGGAGGCGATGGACTGGTTCACGGCGCCCGGATACTGGCTGGGCCGGCTGGTCTTCCAGCGGGCCTTGGCCGGTGTCTACCTCGTCGCCTTCGCCGGCGCCGCCCTGCAGTTCCGGGCACTGATCGGGGCGCACGGCATGCTGCCCGTGCCGCGCTACGTGCGGTACGCGCCCTTCCGTCACGCCCCGAGCCTGTTCCAACTCCACTACTCCGACCGTTTCTTCGCCGCCTGTGCCTGGACCGGGGCCGCCCTGGCGGCGGCCCTCGCGGCGGGGGCCGGGGACGCGGTGCCGCTGGCCGCGGCGATGGCGATGTGGGCCGTGCTGTGGCTGCTGTACCTGTCGATCGTGAACGTGGGGCAGACCTGGTACTCCTTCGGCTGGGAGTCGCTCCTGCTGGAGGCGGGCTTCCTCGCCGTCTTCCTCGGCAACGCGCTGACCGGGCCGCCGGTCCTGGTGCTGTGGCTGCTGCGCTGGGTGGTCTTCCGGGTGGAGTTCGGCGCGGGGCTGATCAAGATGCGCGGGGACGCCTGCTGGCGGGGGCTCACCTGCCTGTACTACCACCACGAGACCCAGCCGATGCCGGGGCCGCTGAGCTGGTTCTTCCACCATCTGCCGAAGCCGCTGCACCGGGTGGAGTGCGCGGCCAACCACGTGACGCAACTGCTCGTTCCGGTGCTGCTGTTCGCTCCGCAGCCGGTGGCCTCGTACGCGGCCGGGACCATCGTGGCGACGCAGTTGTGGCTGGTGCTGTCGGGCAATTTCGCCTGGCTGAACTGGCTGACGATCACGCTCGCCCTGTCGGCGGTCGACTTCACCGGGCTCGCCGGGCCGCCGCCGGCCGCGGCCTCCCGCCAGGCGCCGGTCTGGTTCGTGGTCCTCGTGTGCGCGGTGACCGCCCTGGTGCTGTTCCTGAGCCGGCACCCCGTGGCCAACATGGTCTCGCGCCGCCAGGTGATGAACCGCTCCTTCGACTCCCTCCACCTGGTCAACACCTACGGGGCGTTCGGCACGGTGGGCCGGATCCGCGAGGAGATCGTGGTGGAGGGCACCGCCGACCCGTGGCCGCGCGAGGACGGTGCGTGGCGCGAGTACGGCTTCAAGGGCAAACCGGGTCAGCCGCGCAGCATCCCGCGCCAGTTCGCCCCGTACCATCTACGCCTGGACTGGCTGATGTGGTTCGCGGCGCTGTCCCCCGGCTATGCGCGGGACTGGTTCGGGCCCTTCGTGGAGCGGCTGCTGGCGGGCGACCGGGACACG
Organism: Streptomyces sp. NPDC060031; assembly: GCF_042736805.1. NCBI lineage: Bacteria > Bacillati > Actinomycetota > Actinomycetes > Kitasatosporales > Streptomycetaceae > Streptomyces > Streptomyces sp. NPDC060031. Next base: position 47,478 of record NZ_JBHWVM010000041.1, on the reverse strand, counting down.
CTGCGGCTGATCCGCCACAATCCCTTCCCGGACGCCCCGCCCCTCTACATCAGGGCCCGGCTGTACCGCTACCGCTTCACCACCTGGCGGGAGCTGCGCGAGACGGGTGCGTGGTGGCACCGCAGGCTGGTGCGCGAGTACATGCCTGCGACCCGGCTCGCGCGGCCGACGCCGTCAGAGCGCGAGTAGCGCCGCCTCCTGCTGCGGGGACAGACCCGGCGCGGGCCGGTCGGGACGCTGCGGGGCCGTCCCGCCGAGCTCCTGGAGCCAGGCCCAGGTGTCGGCCACGGTCTCCTCCACGGGCCGGCACTTCAGGCCCGCGGCCAGGGCCCTGGTCACGTCGCCGCCGTACATGAAGTCGTGCATCTCGCCCTCGGGGAGCCAGAGCGGCAGCTCGGTCCACGGCGCCACACCGGCCTCCTCGATCCGGGCCGCGTCGATCCAGTGCAGCTCCGCACCGCTCGCGGTGACGGCCGAGCAGGCGTCGAGGAGCCCGCCCAGGGTGGCGTGCCCGACGGGGGAGGCCAGGTTGTACGCGCCGCCGAGCCCGGCTCCGGCGGCGTCCAGGGTCCAGCGCGCGAGGTCGCGTACGTCGATGTACTGGAGCGGCAGCTCGCGCGGCCCGGGGGCGGGCACACGGCCGCCGCGGGCGGTGCGGTTCAGCCACCACGGCAGCCGGCCGACGTTCTCGTACGGGCCGATGACGAGGCCGGCGCGGACCAGCAGGGCGCGGTCGCCGAAGGCGTCCAGGGCCGCGAGTTCGGCGCCCCGCTTGTCCTCGGCGTAGGCGACGGCGCCGGCGTCCGGGGAGCCCTCGACCAGCGGGCCGTCCTCGGCGAGTCCGGCCGGGGCGGGGTAGGTGTACACGGAGCGGCTGGATATGTACGCGTAGCGGCCGACGCGGTCGCGGAGCAGCCGGGCGCTGTCGCGCACGGCGGTGGGGGCGCCTCCCCAGGTGTCGACGACGAGGTCCCACCGTCCCTCGGCGAGGGCGTCCAGGCCGCCGGGCGCCACTCGGTCCCCGTGCAGGGCGGTGGCGCCGGGCGGGGGCGCGTGGTGGCCGCGGTGGAAGACGGTCACCTCCCAGCCCCGGTCCAGGGCGTCTTCGGTGATCGCGCGTCCGACGAATTCGGTGCCACCCAGCATCAGCAGTCTCATACGGGTGAGCCTGCCCGCCACGGCCGTACGGCGAAAGCCTTGATCGCCGACAGCGATGACGCTCACGGCGTAGGGGTGACGGGAACCAGCGAGCCCCCGCCGCCGTTCGGCGCGGGGGCTCGGTGTCGCGCGGCGACGGTCAGTCGATGCCGGGCAGGATGTGCGGCTCCGCGAGGTCGTCCTCGTAACCGGCGAGCCGGATCGGCGCGGACCGGGCCCAGACCTCCAGGTTGCCGAGCTTGTCGGGGTGGCTGCTCTTCTTCGGCCCCGTACGTTCCAGCAGCGCCTGGTCGGTCTTCGTCAGTTCTGGTGTCACCGCGCACTCCTTTTGTGTCGCGTAACCCGGGGGCGGACCGCTCCCGGGTAGGAATAAAAGGTTTCCGGACGCGGTGGCGCCGTGGTTTTCGATACGGAGTGTGGCCTTGGTGGGGCCGTCCGTGTCCCCCAGAGTACACATATGAGCGGACCCCCGCTCGATGGGCAGGCAAAATCCACTCCGCCCGCGAGTTTTCGCCGCGAGTTCAGGAAGTCGTGGGCCGGAGTGTCGCCAGGGGATGGTCTGCTCGGGCCCGTACGCGGGTGCGACGGAGGGAGCGAGGCGTGTCGGAGTCCGGGGGGCCGCGGGTGATCGGGAACGTCGGGGAGCTGATGGACGTGCTGTTCGCCTGCCGCGGGGCGTGGGACACGCCCGACCGCAGCGGCGATCCGGTCGACCTGCACGACCACGGGCTCCAGACGGCGGCGCTGCTGCGCCGCTCGCATCCCTTCGACAAGGAGTTGCAGGTGGCGGGCCTGGTGCACGATCTGGGCCACCTGCTGTTCCCCGGGGACGACGCGGGGCACGCCGACCACGCGGCGGCGGCGATCCGCCCGCTGCTGGGCGAGCGGGTGGCCCGGCTGGTAGCCCTGCACGTGCCGGCCAAGCGCTACCTGGCCGCCGTGGAGCCGGAGCGGACGCTGTCACCGCAGAGCGCGCTGACGCTGCGCGCGCAGGGCGGGGTGATGGGCGAGACGGAAGTACGTGCCTTCGCGGCCGATCCGGACGGGGAGGCCGCGGTGATCCTGCGCCAGGCCGATGACGCGGGCAAGGTGGTCGGCCTGGACGCGGGCGAGATGGAGGACTGGCGCCCGGTGCTGGAGCTGGTGGCGGCGAGGGCGTACGAACGCACGGCGTGAGCCCGCGAGGGCGCGAGGCCCTGAGCCCGCGCGTCGTGCCCGCCCTCGCCGGGCGGTCTACCAGTTGGCGGGCGCGTAGTCCTTCAGGAAGACGCCGTACAGGTCCTCGCCGAGCTCGCCGCGGACGATCGGGTCGTAGACCCGGGCCGCGCCGTCCACCAGGTCGAGCGGGGCGTGGAAGCCCTCCTCGGCCAGACGGATCTTGTCCGGGTGCGGGCGCTCGTCGGTGATCCAGCCGGTGTCGACGGCGGTCATCAGGATCTGGTCCTTCTGGAACATCTCCTGGGCGCTGGTGCGCGTCAGCATGTTCAGCGCGGCCTTGGCCATGTTGGTGTGCGGGTGGCCGGCGCCCTTGTAGCCGCGGCTGAACACGCCCTCCATCGCGGAGACGTTGACCACGTAGCGGCGGCCGGCCTCGGCCGCGGCCATCGCCGGGCGGAGCTTGCTGATCAGGATGAACGGCGCGGTGGAGTTGCACAGCTGCACTTCGAGCAGCTCGATCGGGTCCACCTCGGACACCGTCTGGATCCAGCTGTTGGTGTCGTGCAGGTCGGGGACCAGGCCGCCCGCGTCGATGGCGGTGCCGGCGGCGATCCGCTCCAGGGAGGCGGAGCCGGAGACCAGCGCCAGCTCGGTGATGTCCTGGGCGCTGAGCTTCTCGCCCTTGCCGGTGGGCAGGGCGGCGACGCGGTCGACGGTGCCGCTGCCGAAGGTGCCGATGACCTCGGCGGCGGGCAGCTCGCCGGCCGGGAGCGGGGCGTTCTCGGCGGCGACGAGCTCGCTGTAGGCGCCCGGGGAGCGGCGTACGGTCTGCGCGGCGTTGTTGATCAGGATGTCGAGCGGGCCCTCCGCGGCCACCGAGTCGGCGAGCGCCACGACCTGGGCCGGGTCGCGCAGGTCGATGCCGACGATCTTCAGACGGTGCATCCAGTCGGAGCTGTCGGGCATCGCCTTGAAGCGGCGGATCGCGTCATTGGGGAAGCGGGTGGTGATGGTGGTGTGCGCGCCGTCGCGCAGCAGCCGCAGCGCGATGTACATGCCGATCTTGGCGCGGCCGCCGGTGAGCAGGGCGCGGCGGCCGGTCAGGTCGGTGCGGGCTTCGCGGCGCGCGTGGTTGAAGGCGGCGCAGTCCTGGCAGAGCTGGTGGTAGAACGCGTCGACCTCGACGTAGCGGGCCTTGCAGACGTAGCAGGAGCGCGGGCGCTGGAGTATCCCGGCGATCGGGCCCTTGGCGGCCGCGGTCAGGGCGTTGCCCTGGGTCTCGTCGTCGATGCGCTCGGCGGAGCCGGTCGCGGTCGCCTCGGTGACGGCCTTGTCGTTGGCGGTCTTGGCGGCGCGGCGCTCCTGGCGGCGGCGCTGCTTGACCGTGCGGTACAGGCCGGCGGTGGCGCGGCGTACGGTGATGGCGTCCGGGTGGTCGACGTCGAGCTTGTCCAGCTCGTCGATCACGCTGAGGCAGAGGGCCAGGCGCTCGGGGTCGATGCCCGGCCCGTAGGCGTGGTCGTCCCCGGTCACGTGGTTGTCTTCGGTCACCGTCATGGCCGCTGCCGTTCCTTGCTCACTCGTCCGCATCCGCCTGCTGCGGAAGGCCCCAAAAGGGAAACTGTACGGATCCCCCGCGCCCGGAACCAAACCCGTTCCCGGTCCCCTCACCTACCGCGAGCGGGCTGTCACGGTATGGATCGGTTCGCGACGCTCCGCATGCGCCTCCGCGGCGGTCCGGAGCGGTCTCGACGGAGTCCCGAGCGGGTCTCGGCGGAATCCGGAGCGGGTCTCGCCGAAGTCTGTCCGGGCTCGAACTCCGGTGGAGAAACGTCGCACCGCGCGCCCCCTGACGGCCGGCCGGGCGGGGTGGCCTCCCGGCGCGAATGCGACGGTCGGATCGGCGCCGTGCTGCGACCGGGCGGCGCGAGGAGCGCGCTTCCGTGCCCGAGATGGCTGAAAGCACCACGTTCCACCCTCATGTACTGCGTCTGGAGTATGTCTCGAGTAGGACTTGTGACCTCCTGTAGGGGGAGGAATTGCCCGTCTGGGTGGGGCATTGTGGATTTCATGAGTGCCCTAGTGCTTTCGGTCCTCCTCTGCCTTGTGTCCGCCGTGGCATACGCGGGTGGAGCGATCGTCCAGGAACGGGTCGCGTCCAGTACGACGGGCCGGCCGTACGCCCCCGTGCGCCGATGCGGCTGGTACGCCGCCATCACGCTGAACGGCCTCGGCGCGCTGCTCCACGTGCTGGCGCTCGCGTACGGGCCGCTCAGCCTGGTGCAGCCCCTCGGGGCGCTCACCATCGTCTTCGCACTGCCGCTGGCGGCCGTCTTCGTACGGCGCCGGGCCGGCGCGGCCGCCTGGCGCGGGGCCGTGCTGGCCACCGTCGGGCTCGCGGGACTGCTGGCCCTGACGGGCGGGGGCGGACGGGACGAGCAGATGCTGGCCGGCAGTGAGCAGAGCGTGCTGCTGACCGCGACCGGGGCCGGAGTGGCCGTGCTGTTCCTGGCCGCGCACCGGATGCACCGGGCGGTGCTGCGCAGCGTGCTGCTGGCCGCGGCCGCCGGAACGGCCTTCGGAATGGCTTCGGTGTTCACCAAGTCGGTGGCCGAGGGCTTCAGCTTCGACGCCCTGGGCTCCCTGTGGCCGGAGCTGGCGGCCATCGTCACGCTCGCGGCCGTCGGGCTGCTGCTGTCGCAGGCGGCGTACCGGGGCGCCGGGCTGACCGCACCGCTGGCCACCGTGACGGTGGCCAACCCGGTGGTCGCGGCGGCGGTCGGGATCTCGCTCTTCGACGAGGGCTTCCGCTACGGGGCGGCCGGCACGGCCGCCGCGCTGGCGAGCGGCGGGCTGGCGGCGGCCGGGCTGATCCTGCTCACGGTCGTGCCGCAGCAGGTGCGCGGCGCAGAGCCCGCTGCCACCCCCGAACCCGCGCTCGCCCACGCGGGGCTCCGGGCCTCAGAGGTCGACTCCGTGGCCGCGGAGGTACTTCAGCGGGTCGATGTCGGTGCCGTAGCCGGGACCCGTGCGCATTTCGAAGTGCAGGTGCGGTCCCGTCGTGTTGCCGGTCGAGCCGGAGCGGCCGATCCGCTGCCCGCCGGAGACCTGCGAGCCGGCCTTGACCCCGAGCGCCGACAGGTGCGCGTACTGGGAGTACCGGCCGTCGCCGTGCCGGATGACGACCTGGTATCCGTACGCACCGGCCCAGCCGGCGGAGACGACTTCGCCGGAGCCGACGGCCTTGACGGTGGTGCCGGTCGCCACCGGGAAGTCGACGCCCGTGTGGTAGCCGCTGGACCAGGAGGAACCCGCGACGCGGTACGCGGTGCCGAGACCGGCGTCGACGGGGGCGAAGAAACCGCCCGCCGCCGGCTGCTGCTTCACTGAGGCGGACTCCGGGGCCGGTTTCTCGGCGGGCTTCTCGACCGGCTTCTGGGCAGGCTTCTCGGCGGACTTCTCGGCGGACTTCTCGGCCGCCGGCTCCACGGGCTTGACCGGCTCCGCCGTACGGGGCGGCTTCTCCGGGTTCTGCGCGGGTGGCGCGGCGGTGATGCGCAGGGTGAGCCGCTGCCCCGGGAAGATGAGGTCCGGGTTGCCGCCCAGGGTGGCCCGGTTGGTCTCGTACAGCGCCTGCCAGCCGCCCTCGACGTGCTGCTCGGTGGCGATCGCCGACAGCGAGTCCCCCGGTGCGACGACGTACGGGTTGGGCAGGACCGAGGTCCCGGTCGGGCGGGGCGCGGCAGCCTGCCGGGCCTGGACCTGAGGCTGACTCGGGGCCTGTGGTTGCGCCTGGGTCTGGACCTGGGCCTGCGGCTGGGCCGGTGCCTTTGTGCTCACGGCCGCGGGAGCCGGGCCGCTGCGGCTGAGCCCGGCCTGCTTTCCGCAGGCCGGCCAGGCCTGCGGGCCCTGCCCCTTGAGGACCTTCTCCGCGACCGCGATCTGCTGGTCCTTGGTGGCCAGGTCCGCGCGGGCGGCGTACGCGGTGCCGCCGAAGGCGCGCCAGGTGCTCTGGCTGAACTGGAGCCCGCCGTAATAGCCGTTGCCGGTGTTGATCTGCCAGTTGTTGGTGGATTCGCAGGTGGCGACCTTGTTCCAGGTGTCCACCGAGGCGGCGTGGGCGGCTCCGGCGCCCATGAGAGGGAGCGCGATCCCGGCGCCACCGGCGGTGACGGCGAGCGAGGCCCGGTTGATGCTGCTCGGCTGATACCGGCGGTGCCGGCCCCGTACACCCATTGGGAGCCCCCATTGAAGACATCAGGAACCGCACAACTTAACGTTGCGACCAAGACATGACAAGGGGCGCAACAGGGCGCACCCGAGCGGGAGTTGAGATCACGCCGGGGACCAGGGAGTCGGCGCGTACCGGGGCCGGGGTAGCGTCCGCACGGCCGCCGAGACCACCGCTCCGGTGGAGGAGTTCGGGCACGAGGGCAGCTTCGTGGCGGCAGAGTCGGCGAAGGAGTGCGTCGACGCGCCGGAGCGCCCGCGCCGCCTGATCATCATGGTGAAGGCCGGCGAGCCGACCGACGCGGTGATCCGCGAGTTCGCCCCGCTGCCGGGGGCCGGCTGGACTCGCACCTGATCGGGATCACGGCGGAGGTGCTCGCGCACACGGACGCCGCGACCGGCCGCCCGTACGTGGACCTCGTGGCCGATGCCGCCAAGCAGAAGGGCACCGGCCGCTGGACGGTGCAGATCGCCCTCGCCATGGGGGTGCCGGTGCCGGGCCGGCAGCGCGGAGTACGGCCGGGCGTGGATCCCGGCGCGGTGGCGGCCCTGTGACGCTGCGGCCGCATCGTCCGGGCCGCGTTCCCGGACCGGATCCGCGCCGCTCACGATGCCCGGCCCGGCCTGCCGAGCCTGCTGGCGGACGCCGGGTTCGCGCGGGAGATCGGCGCCGCCCAGGACGACTGGCGACTGACGACTGGCGTGCGGTACTGGTGGCGGCGGTGCGCGAGGGGCGCGCACCTACCGCCGCGCCGACCGCGAGGGCTCGTACCGCACGCTGTGGAGCGGCGACCGTTCCGGGGTCCGTACGGCCCGACGCGCGGCGGGGGCCCGCCGGGCCCCGCCGTCCGGGCTCGGCTCAGCGCATGCTCAGGTCAGGTCAGGTCAGGTCAGGTCAGCTCAGCGGGCCGGGCTGCGGGATCGGCGCGGGTCCGGGCGGCGCGGGCACCGGATCCGGCTCGGGCACCGGGCCCGGCACCGGGGGCACGGGCCGCGGCATGGGCGCGGGCTCGGGGAAGGGGCTGGGCGGAGGGGCCGGCGTCGGATCGGGGACGGGCGGCTGCGTCTCGTCTGCCCCTGCGCGTGTCTCTGCGTTTCGCACCATGGATCCACCTTCCCCTGATCCGCGCCGATGCGCCTGGTGGCTAGTGCTGGGGCGGACAGCTCCGGCAGGGCCGCAGCCCCGTCCGTGGCGTCACCACAGGCCGGAGTCCGAGTCGAGCTGCGCCTTGGCGGCCTCGACCACCGCGGCTGGCGCCTGGGGCGCCTGGTCGGGGTGTTTGGCGGCCCAGCTCGCGGCGTACGGGCAGAGCGGAACCACGGGCACGCCTTCGGCGGCGGCGATCCCGTAGAACGCCTTCACCAGTCCCCCGGCGATGCCCCGGCCCTCGTGGCCCGGCTCGACGATGGTGTGCACCGCCACCAGGGCGTGGGGCGGCGCGGCGAGCACGAAGTAGGCGATGAATCCGACCACCGCACCGTCCTCGACGGCCAGCAGCCGCCCGGCCTTCCGTTCGTCCGTGAACTCGACCGCCATGCTCCCCGACTCCCTCAGACTCGGGCAGCCACCGCGTGGGGGCTGCGCTCCTGGTCCGTGCCCGGTACCGGGGCGGACGGATCCGCACCCAGCTCGATGATCCGATTGTCCCCGTCGACGTGCACGACCCGCGGCTTCAGCACCCGCGCCTCGGCGTCCTCCACCTGCGCGTAGCTGATGAGGATGACGAGGTCCCCGGGGTGCACGAGATGTGCGGCGGCCCCGTTGATCCCGATGACCCCCGACCCGCGCTCGCCCTCGATGCAGTACGTCTCCAGCCGGGCCCCGTTGGTGATGTCCACGATGTGCACCAACTCTCCGGGCAGCAGATCCGCCGCGTCGAGCAGATCGGCATCGACGGTCACGGAACCGACGTAGTGCAGGTCGGCCTGGGTGACCGTGGCCCTGTGGATCTTGGACTTGAACATGGTACGAAGCATGGAGTAACTCCCGATTTGTCTGCTCCCTGCCCGCTCATCGCAGGTCAAGGGCGGTCTCCGCAGATTACAACCATTCGCATGTTCGGTCAGCTTTCCCCAGGTCTCTCAGGACTCGTGCTGACCAATTGCTGACTTTGCTGACGCATTGTCAGGCTGCTGCGAACCCCCTCCACGCCCCCGACGGAAGCCCTCAGTGGAGCCCCAGCGCCCTTCGCGTCCCGCGGCTTGAACGCATGGATCGGGCTCTGCAGGGAGTTTCGTGTCCGCTCACGTCTTCGCGTACGTTCCCGCCGGCGATCCGCTGTTCAGGAGAGTCGACGTCCGCTGGACGGCAAGGCCGGGGAACTGGTCGTCGAGGGGGGAATCCCCAAGCCGTGACGCGAAGGGCGGAGGGGACGCCACTGGAGTCCCATGTGCCCATCGGAACACGGGACATGCCTGCGCTCACGATGACCGCGGACGGGGTGGTGGTACGGCTGGTTCCGGCGAGGGGATTCCTCACCCGGCGTTCATACCGCGTCGATGCCGGCCGGTACCGGTTGGCGCCATGCTCCCTCGGCGAGAGCAGACTGCTGCTGGACGGGGAGCGGATCGGTGTTTTCACTTCGATCGGCGACGGCCGCGTGTGGGCCGAGTGGTGGCAGCACGAGAGCCGGCGTACGCCCGATGACGCCGCAGTGGGGTACCCGCCGCGCGGGTCGTCGTGGCGGCCTGCTTCGGCGGCGCCCTTGGCGAGGGCCGGCACGAGGACGTCCCGTAGGCATCCGGGAGGAGTCATCCAGCTGATCGCCACATCGGCGACCACGCCCGCGGCGCGTGCCAGGACGGGGCGCAGCACACCACGTCCCAGTTCCATGCCGGGACGGTCCATGCCGGGCAGGGCGAGAGCGTCTGCCCCACGGTGTTCGGCGGAGTGCAGCAGCCCTCGCACTTGCTCCAGATGTGCCACGCACGCGTCGCGCGGGCTCTTGTACGGATCCCCGTGCAGCGCGGTGACGAAGTCGGGGGTGGCAGGGCCCAGCCCGGGAACCGCGCTGCGGCAGCGGTGCCAGGGATCCTGTTGTCGACCCTCCTCGCGACCCTCGCGGTACACACACCCCCACACACTCGTAACATTGATCTGCAATTCCCGCAATCCGATTCATCCGATTGAGTGAAAATGCACCGACGGTGCGTGGATCATTTTTCCTAACTCCCCTTATGAGCTTAAAAGTTCGACGGTGACTCCGTGAGCGTGAACCCACCAAGCCGGGGTTCCCGACGGCGTTGGCAGGGTGCCACGATTCCGCTCGTCTGCTTAACAAGTTCAGGCGGTAGGGGGGTTGGCCGGACGGTCGACGCTGCCGCGTCTCTCCTGAAGGGCCTCGGTCATGGATTCTCCTACGGAATTTCCTCGTTCGGGTGAAGATCGAATGAAGTGTCATCCTCGTTGCCAGATCGGCATTTGGATCACCGTCGCCAGGATCGTTCTTGTCGGCCTCGGGCTGTTCACCGACAACCCCGCCGTGCGCGCGGCGCACAGGATCGCCGCCTGGGTGGCTTGCCACGTCCGAGAATCCGAGTGATGTGAGGATGCACATGCCTGAAGACGTCATCGAAGGTCCTTTTCCGTTGCCTGCCTCCAAGGAACGCCAAGAGCAGTGGATTGAGGCAGTGTTGGCCACGGACGGGGTCAACCTTCCGCGCGGCGCACTGGAGAACGTGGCGCCCTTCATCGCCGACCCCGGGGAAACGCTCGGAGACCCGGACTCCGACGGTGTCCGCAGACTCAAGGGCGGCGCGGTGCGCCGTATCCGCACGGATGCCGGTGAGATGCTGGTGGCGATCGTCCGCATGCACGGTGTCGGAGGAGTGCTGTGGAGCCACAATGAGCGCATCAGCTCGATCTGGCGTTCCGTGGCTGACCCGACGGTGGCACAGGGAACGGAGAAGACGCTGGCTTCGGTGCGCCCCTGGAGTCATGTCGACGACGAAGGACGCGAACGCTCCCTCGCGGCCCTGGAGAGTTCCGTACCGAACCGACAGGCGTTGATCATGGATGCCGAGGATGCTGCGGATGCGTTGTTGAAGTACGACCGGCTGCGGAAGTACGACCTCGGCGAGGATCTGGTCCTCAATGGGCAGCAGGAACCCGGAATGTACGTTCCACAGTACTTCCGGCTGCAGGACAATCCGGAGGTGGACACGGAAGGGAATCCACTCTATCCGGACGCGTACTGGGGATGGATGGCGGTCCGCGGGAATAATCGAACACAGAAGCGTCAATCGATCTTCCGTCTGAGCTCCGGGGAGGTACTCGCGGGCGTCCCGGCCGAGAAGCTGGGGCGGACCGAGGGCGGCGTCGTCTGCGACCCGCAGGTGTGGCTCGCCGAATTCTCCACGCTGCTCAACCGGGAATTCGCCGAAGCGGAAAAGGACTTGGACCCGAAGACCGGAGCGCGGGCGCACCGCGCCGCGGCCATCGCCGTCGTGGAAGCGCATCTCGTCATCGGCACCCCTACCCCGCAGCGCCTTTACCGCATCGTCCAGATGAGCAACCGCCGCGACCACGTGAACCCCCCACTGGAGTTTGATGCCGTCGGCCGTTCCCGCGCCCTGGGGCGTGGTGTTATGGGGATGTACGTCGCACGACAGCTCATGGACGAGAAGACCGCGGAAGTGCTGTCCGGGCTGGCGCCCATCCGTGAACTCCCCGATGTCTCACCGGACATGTCGGTCTCGGAGTTGCGGGATCGACGTTCCATGGCACTGCTACAGGCTCTGTTCCCCACCGACCCACTCAAGCGTCACCTTCTGCAGCGGGCACTCAGCGAGAATCCGCCGTCCCAGCTGAAGGCGACCGAGATCCACCAGCGTGCCCGGGCCTGGTCGGCCCTCACGTCCGAGAGCTACCCGAAGCCGTGGAATCCGAGGATCGGCGAGATCTTCACCACCAAGATCAGGGACGGCGTGGTCCTCTCTGGACGCCCGCTGCCTGATCTACTGGCCGCCGCGAACACCGACGACGACGCGTTCGAGGAGTTGGTCTCGTACCGTGCGGTGCACTGGCTGGCCTCCTTCGCCCTGGTGGAACCCGACCGTGGTTCGCTGGACGGCCAGGAGGCGATCGACGACGCGGGCGGACGGGTGGCCAGGGCGCGGCGGACGGTGACGAACGTCCTACAAGCGCTGCGCCACGAGAAGAAGCGGATGATGGCTGTCGGCGTCCTCAGGGCGCTGGTCGCGGCGATGGACGACGGGGACCGCAGGCCATGGCGGGTCAGCAGCAACGGGTTGCAGCTGCCGGGCCGTGAGATGACGCCCCTCTGGTTCGACATGGAGTTCCCCAAAGAGATGGGCACGCGGCCTCGCAAGGCGCCCGTCCCCCCGCTCGCCGCGCCGCCCACCACCTCCGCTCCACAGGCCGCGACCTCTGCGCGTGAGCAGGTCTGGGCCCACGCGGAGACCGATCCGCCCGCATTCACCGGAGCCACCGGTCCTGCCGCCGTCCTCCCCGCCCAGGGGGCGCCGGCTGCGCACCCAGCGCAGCTGGCGATCCCGGCGAGCCCTCACCCGGGTCCGCCTGCGGCGGACACTCTGATGGTGAGGATCGAGGAACTGATCCACGGTGTCAGCGAAGGATCAACCGAGATCCGCCGGCTGCTCCAGGAGCTGAGGAACCGGGCGGAGGACTCCCCGACTCCCCCGCCCATCACCCGTTGCCGGGCGGATGCGGCCGTACGCCGCCTCAACCAGACAGTTGCCCGCCTGCGCGAACTGCCCGAACTCGTCGAGACGATGGCGGAATCGGAGTGACGGGGCGCCATTGAGCCGGTTCTCTGCTCGAGCACCAGCTCTGCAAGGTACGCCCGCACGCTCTGCCCAGTTCAAGATCCGCCGCACCAAGGAGGCCCGCCTGCTCGCCAAGGAAAAGGCTCCTTGACGAGGCGAAATGTGAATGGCCCGTACGTGGCAGGGGCGACTCGGCGCAGACAGGTGACGTACGACGACGCCAATGCCGTGCCCGCAGAGGCGTCCTTGCTCCATGGCACGCGCGGGTCTGGAGGCGGCGGAGGCAGAGCTGGGAGCCGTGAACAGCAAGCTGCTGGATGCGGTCGATTCCATGCATTTGCAGTGTGTGTCATGGCGATGATCGCTCAACTATGGGTCCGAATCGATCAACGGAGCTTTTCGCTCCAGTCAAGGCCACCTGGCCTACCCGAACTGACTATGCTCGCCTCGCGTGTTGCGCTGCACTCACCGCAAGTCGAACGTCGCATTGCGCGTAGATGGAGCCTGGCCGCAGAGAGGCGTGATCACCGATGCGATCTCGAACCGGCCCGTCAGGCACACCCATTGGAACATCTTTGCTCGGCCGAGCGAAGTACCGACCGTTCTTGTCGGCGCACCGCATCACGCCAAGTCCACTAATTCCAGACTGTTTAGGGACCCTTCGATGGCTCGTGCAGGTTCAACCCCGAGAGCGCTGCCACGCGCAGTGGCTCCAGCATGGCTAATCCCCCCAGGTGTCCTGGCTGGGGCCTGCGTCGTGGCGCTGATCTGTGTTTCCGCGCAGATACGCACGCCGGTTGCCTGGTGCGGCCTCGTCGCGGTCGTCCTGACGGCCGTCACTTCGGCTGAGACGGCGCGCTGGGCGCGCTCGGCAGAGGCCACCCGCTACGCGCGGGCGAATGCCGAGGTACAGCGGTACTACGCGCAACGCGAGACCGCGCTGTTCGCGCGCTTGGCCGATCAGCGGGCCACCACTGTATGGCTCGCCGAAGAGCTCCTCCCCGCGGCTGTCGCCCGCCTGCAGAAGGGTGAGTCCGCTTCGGAGATCCTGCGGTCCGTCCCGTTCGGGGAACACCTCGACAGCGAGTTCGCCGAAGCGCTCCGGGGAGCTCTGCGAACGCTCCTGGAAGCCGTGGATGCCGAGGAACGCACCCGGGACTCGTCGCAGCGGGCACTGGTGGCGATCGCCCGGCGGGTCCAGGCGATCGTGCATCAACTCGCCAAGGACCTGCGCGACATGCAGATGCTGCACGGTACGGATGTAGTGGTCTCCCACGGCCTGCAGGACATCGACCATCGCAATGCCCTGATCGGGCGCCTTGCGGCCAGCATCGCGGTACTGGGTGACGCCCGGCCCGGACGCCAGTGGTCGAAACCGATCCCGCTCTACGACGTCGTGCGTGGAGCCATGTCGCGCATCGTGGACTATCCCCGCGTGAAGCTGCAGTCGGTGACAGAGGTGGCTGTGATCGGCCCGGGAGCCGAGCCGCTGATCCACCTGCTCGCCGAGTTGCTCGACAACGCCACGACCTTCTCGCCGCCGCACGCCCCTGTCGAGGTGACCGCGAACGAGGTGCCCTCTGGTATCGCGATCGAGATCGAGGACCGTGGGGTCGGGCTCACCGAAGAGGTCCGCCAGCGCATCGACCGCGTCATGGCTCAGGCATCATCCGGCATCGATCTGGCCGACCTGGGCGAGGCGACGCAGCTCGGCCTGCCCGTCGTCAGCAGGCTGGCCCGCGAGAACGGCCTCGACGTCGACCTGCGCACCTCCGCGTACGGAGGAGTGCGGGCCGTCGTGCTCGTTCCGCGGCGCCTGATCACCACAGTTCAGCCGCCCGCCCCGAGAGTCCAACAGTTCACGCCGAGGCCCACGGGAGCAACGACCCTGCCGAGGCCGACGATGACGCGCGTGGCCGCGGCAGATTCCGTCGAGGTCGAACAGGCCGACAACGGACTGCCGCAACGGCGACGCGAGTCGCCCGTCCCGGCACCGGTCGTCCGCACGACCCCTCATCCCCCCGCCGCTCCGGCCGCCACCCCGGGAACGGGCGGCGCACCCCGGCAGCCGGGCCTGATGTGGGAGGCGTTCAGTGGCGATAAGAGACCGGTCACGGGCCTTTCCATCCAAACCAGCGAGCCATCAGACGAGGGTGAGTAACCGTGCCGCCACTGCCCAACATGGACTGGATGCTCAAGGAGCTCGCAGCCAGCGTCCCGTACGTGCGACACGTGGTCGTGTTGTCATCGGACGGTCTGTGCATCGGTCAAGCGAACACGGAGCCCGACACCGCTGACGCGATCGCCGCTGCCTGCTCGGGCATCCAAAGCCTGGCGAAGGCCATCGCCCAGAAGTTCCCGCACGGAAACGGCTCGACCCACATGGTCGGGATCGAGGTCGACGGCGGATACTTCTCCCTCATGGCGGCCGGACCCGGGGCCTATCTCGCGGTGCTGGCCGATGAGGAGGTGGACGCAGGACTGCTGGGCGACCGCATGCGTACGCTGGTGTTCCGGATCGGGCAGCACATGACCAGTCCACCTCGTGATGACATCGGGCAGGCGATGTGACGTCACAGATCCAGGGTGCATGGGACGAAGGCAGTCCCGTGCCGCTCTATGTCATCACCGGTGGCCCGGGTTCCACGGCCAAAGCCTTCAACCTGGTCACCCTCGTCGCATCGAGGTCCGCACCCGAGCCCGGTATGCAGCCCGAGCAGGCAGCCATTCTCGCCATGTGCCAATACCCGCTGTCGGTGGCCGAGATCTCCGCGTATCTCAGCCTGCCGTTCAGCGTCATCACGGTGCTGCTCTCCAAGCTCGTGGACCACGAGCGAGTCGAGGCCACTGCTCCCGTTCCTGTCGCAGCGGTCCCCGAACTTGGCCTTCTGGAGGCGGTGATCCATGGACTACGCAGGCTCTGACGCACCCGCCGCCGGCCCCCGCCGCTCGGACGTGCTGCTGCCGCACGGCGCCCGGGGAGTCAAGGTCGTCGTTGTCGGCGGCTTCGGGGTGGGCAAGACGACCATGGTCGGGGCGGTGAGCGAGATCCCGCCCCTGACCACCGAAGAAACCATGACTCAGGCCGGCGTCGGGATCGACCACAATCCCGGCGCGAAGGGCAAGAACACCACGACCGTCGCTCTGGACTTCGGCCGCATCAGCATCAACGAGGAGCTGATCCTCTATCTCTTCGGCACGCCGGGACAGGAGCGCTTCTGGTTCCTCTGGAACGGCATCTTCGAAGGCGCGCTCGGTGCCGTGGTCCTCGTCGACACCCGGAGGATCGAAGTCTGTTTCGAGATCATCACCCGTCTGGAAGACCGCCGCGTCCCCTTCGTCGTGGCCGTCAACACCTTCCCCGAGGCGCCGCAGCACCCGATGCCAGCCCTGCGCACTGCTCTGGCGCTCAACGAATCGGTGCCCATCATCACCTGTGACGCACGCGACCGGTCGTCCAGCCGCGACGCGTTGCTCTCGCTGATGGGCTACCTGTGCACCCTCGCCGCCGCTCAGGAGTCCGTATGACCGTCCCACCCGCTGACCACACCACCCCGGAAGCAGGGCTCACCCCGCCCCCGGGCTGCCCGGCCCACACCGCCACGGGACTCGGCGCGGCGACCCGGCTCTGGGGCGCCGCTGCCGAGACCGACCCCATGGGCCTGTACGAAAAATTGCGCGCCGAGCACGGTCCGGTGGCCCCCGTCCTGCTCGACGGGGACGTGCGGGCCTGGCTCGTCCTGGGATACCTCGAGAACCGTGATGTGGCCAGCCGCTCCACCCAGTTCTCCCGCGACCCCCGCACCTGGCACGGCTGGAAGAGTGGCGAGATCGACGCCACCACCTCGCCGCTGGTGCCGATGATCGGCTGGCGACCCGACTGCGTGTGTGCGGACGGCGAAGAGCACCAGCGCCTGCGCGGCGCGGTCACCGCCAGCCTCAACCAGTTCGACCAACGCGGAATCCGCCGCCGCATCACCCGCTTCGCGCACCAACTGGTCGACGGGTTCTGTGAAATGGGCAACGCGGAGCTGGTCGGCCAGTTCACCGAGCACCTGCCCATGCTCGTTCTCACCCACTTGCTCGGAATGCCGGACGAGTACGGTCCCAAGCTCGTGCACGCCGCCCGGGACCTCTTCAAGGGCACCGAAACGTCGCTCGCGAGCAACGCCTACGTGCTGGAGACCCTCGAGCAGCTCGTCGTCGCCAAGCGCGCCGCGCCCGGGCAGGACATCGCGTCCGTACTGATGGCCCACCCGGCCGGCCTCACGGACGAGGAGGTGCAACACCACCTGCGCCTCATCCTGCTCGCGGGCTATGAGACGACCGCCAACCTCATGTCCAACGTGCTGCGCATGGTGGTCACCGACCCGCGGTTCCGCGGGTCGTTGGCCGGCGGACAGATGACCCTGCCGGAAGCGGTGGAGCAAGTGCTCTGGGACGAGCCGCCGCTGATGGTGTGCCCGGGCCGCTGGGCCACCGGTGACACCTCCCTCGGAGGACAGGAGATCAAGGCGGGAGACATGCTCCTGTTGGGCCTGGCCGCCGGGAACGTCGATCAGGCGGTCCGCCCGGACCCCTCGACCCGCGTGCACCACAACCGCGCGCACCTGTCCTTCAGCGCCGGTGCCCATGAGTGCCCCGGCCAGGACATCGGCCGTGTCATCGCCGACACCGGCATCGACATCCTGCTCACCCGGCTTCCCGACATCAGCCTGGCCGTGCCCGAGGAAGAGCTCACCTGGCGCTCCTCCACCTGGTCGCGGCATCTGACGGCGCTGCCCGTGACGTTCGCGTCCCGCAGTCCGGAAGCCCATGATGTGGTGCCACCGCTGCCGGCCGCGCCCCCGCCGAGCACCGGTATGCCGACGGCGCCCCCATGGCCGCTGTCAGGGCCCGAGTTGTTGCGCCCAACCGAGCCCCGCACTTCGTGGCGAGCGCGGCTGAGGCGGTTTCTGCGGAGGCGGTAGGCCTCGCGGCTCGCATCAGAGCCGAGCACCACCGCCAGCACCACAGCCGAGCACCACAGCCGAGGAGACTGCCGGGCAGCGCGGGCCGGCAGTCTCCTCCGAGCTGGGCCAGCACCAACCGGGTGCGCCCTTCACGCGTGCGTCGACGTCGTGAGGCCTGATGCCGCTGAGACGTACCGCTCGTCGGCGGGCACAGCGGCGGTGGAAGTCCGTTGCTCTTGGAACGGACCGTCTGCCGGAGCGTAGCGGGGCGCCCCGGTGTACCACGCATGGAGGCCGGCCAGGAAACTGCAAGCTCCCCGGAGCCACGCCTCCAGCTCGATCCGTTCGCCGTGGTTCAACCGGGCCCGCTGGACGACCGGGGGCAGTTCGCTCCGTATGAGGTGCTCGAAGTGGCGCAGTCGGGCGGTCACCAGATCGGCGGCCGCATGCATCGCCTCCTGGACGGTGATGCGCAGGGAGGTGTGGAGGACTATGACGAGGTTGTTGACGTCGTGTTCGTCATTGACTTCCCGCTGATAGGAGGCGATGTCGTTCGCCATCCCCATGTAGTCCATGAAGGCGTCGAGCAATGCGCAGAAGGCGCGACTGTGCCGGATCTGCTCAGGGATCCGTGCGCCGGTGGAGAGTTCGACGGAGTAGGGGGCGGTGTAGGCGGCAAAGCTTTCACGGCGGAACTGGGCATACTCGATGAGGTCCGGGACACGGCCGGCGCGAGTGTTGGCCAGTTCCTGAACTCCCGCGTCGATGTACCTTGCCAGGGCACGGTTGAGCCCCTGCTGCCAGTGCGCCATTCTCGGGGGGAACAGCCGTTGCTGGAGGTCGGCCATGCCCCTTTCGACGGCATTGGCCGGCTCCGGCAACCGGGCGCCCGGCTCCGGCGGCAGGAAGGCATGGAGGCGGGCGGTGAAGGCTTGTGCGCCTGCGAGGTCACCCGTCCGTTTGAAGGCGGCGGCGAAGTAGTCGTCCCAGGCCAGAGCCCAGAGGTTGAACCGGTGATTGAGCCGGAGGTCGGCGAGTGAGGCGTCAGGAAGAGCCCAGGCGGTCAGCTGGTCGACGGCCATGGCGTGGAACTGGGACGGGGTCCAGATCGCCCGGCGGGCCGACGGAGCTTCGTCGCTGTCCAGCATGCCCATCTCTCGCGCCCACGTCTCGGTCTCTTCGCGCAGGGCCAGCAGGTACGGATTCACCCGCACCCGGTACGGCATCCGCAGTATGGGCAGCTTGATGGCCTGCACTGTCATGAGATCCCTGCTTCCCTTCCCATGTACTCGCCACGTCCGCAGCAGCTCCGCGGCGTGCACGCCCCTGGTCGCGCGGCAGCGTCCGCGTGACCAGGACATGCGGATGCCGCGCGAGTACGACGAGCAGACCACCGGAGTTCCGGCACCGCGGCGGTACGAACCGGTGACGCCCCGTCACGAGCTCGAGATCATCCCGTGGTGGGTCTCCGGCGCGTCCGGGTCACGCCCCTTGTTCGGGGACTGGACGAGGCTCGCGCATGTCAGTTCCTGGGGCATGGTTTCTCCCTCCGAGACGGCCCGTAGGCTGACAATCCACTGCTGCCACGGAGCGGGCGCCGAACCTTTCCCACCCTTTGGTGCTCCAAAACGTGCGCCCACCGCGGCCAATCCGCAACCCCGCGTAGCCGTTCTCGGCCTGCAATTAAGGCTGGTTTGCGGGGAATGAAACGATCCTTCTGGGTCAACTTGGCTCAAATTCGATCCCAAAGCTAGCCATGATCGACCAATGCCCGTCAGTCGGCGTGCGCGGGCGCGCGGCCCTGACATGGCTCCGCGCGGTACGCGGCCCGCCGCTCGTGGGTTCGTGGCGAGCGATACCGACCCCCCGTGGCTGCGCGAAACGGGAGCGGCTCCGCGCGTTCACTCTGCGTTCCCATCGGACGGCGAGTCGTTTGAACCGGGGCCGCGCCACACCCTCGCTCTGCGGAGCGGCCCGGATCACTCGTGCTCCGCGGCCGCCGCTCCCCGCTGCCGACGCCCCGAAAACGTTAGAAAATGGAGTATGGGCGACTACCTGGGAGACTTCCGGCGTTGGCTGCTCGGCTTGACCACGCGTACTTCCTCTCCCCCTCGGCGTCCCCGCTCAGGACCGGCAGGACACCGCCAGGTGCGTCAGGAGGACGCCCAGCCCCCCAGGGAAAGGGCGCGGCGGCCGCAGCGTCTGTCCTCCCTGCTGAGCGTGCGCAGCGTGGCCGGCGAGGTGTTCCTCCTGCAGCTGGCCGTCGTGGTGCTTCTCGTCGCCGCTGCGGTGGTGGCGCTTGTGGTGCAGGCCCGGAGCGCCGCCATGCAGGACGCCCGGCACCGTACGCTCGCCGCCGCCGGAACGTTCGCGGAATCTCCGGGAATCGTCCCGGCCCTGCGCAGCCCCCATCCCAGTGCGGCGCTACAGCCGAGCGCGGAGGCGGCCCGGAAGATCTCCGAGGTCGACGGCATCAACGTGTACACACTCGACGGCGTCACCCTCACCCACCGCGACCCGCGGCAGATCGGGAAGCACGTCGTCGGCCCCTTCTCCAAGGCGGCGGCCGGCAATTCCTTCACCGAGACGTTCGAAGGGTCCCTCGGCCAGTCCGTGGTCTCGGTGGTCCCCGTCAAGGACTCCGACGGCCGCGTCATCGCCGTCGTCTCCTCCCCCGTCACGGTCCAGAACGTCCAGAACATGGTGAACCGGCAGCTGCCGGTCGTCCTCGGCAGCGCAGCCGTGGTGCTGACCCTTTCCACGGGCGGGACGGCTCTGGTGAGCCGTCGGCTGCTGCGCCGGACCCATGGCCTGGGACCGGCCGAGATGACGAGGATGTACGAGCACCACGACGCGGTGCTGCACGCGGTGCGAGAGGGCGTACTGATCGTCGGCGGTGGCGGACGGCTGCTGCTGGCCAATGACGAGGCGCGGCGGCTGTTGGATCTGCCGGTGGACGCAGAAGGGCTCCCCGTCACGGACCTGGGTCTGGAGGAGGGGATCGCCGAGCCGATCGCATCGGGCCGTCCCGCGACCGACGAGCTGCACATGGCAGCCGATCGGCTACTGGCGGTGAACGTCCGGCCCACCGCCCCTTACGGGCAGGCCGGGACCGTCGTCACGCTGCGGGACACCACCGAGCTGCGGGCACTCACCGGCAGGGCCGAGGTGGCCCGTGAACGGCTGAAGTTGCTCTACGACGCGGGGGTGCAGGTCGGAACGACGCTGAACGTGGAGCGCACCACGGAGGAACTGGCGGAGGTGGCGGTCCCGCGGTTCGCCGACGTGGTCACGGTCGACCTGCTGGACCCCGTACTGCGCGGCGAGGAGCCGTCCGAAGCAAGCACCGAGATGCGCCGCACCGCCTCTGCCGGCCTTCAGGGCGACCATCCGCTCTACCCCGTCGGCAAGCTGATCCGGTTCGTTCCCACCAGTCCCATGGCCGTCGGACTGACCGCCGGCCGTGCGGTCCTGGAGGCGGACCTGCGCGCCACCCACGGCTGGCGGGCCCAGGACCCGGCCAACGCCCTGCGGATCCTGGACCGCGGCATCCACTCCCTGATCTCCGTGCCCCTGCAAGCGCGAGGCGTGGTGCTGGGCACGGCCGGCTACTGGCGTGGCCAGGACTCCCCGCCGTTCGACAAGGAGGACGTGTCCTTCGCCGAGGAGCTGACCGCCCGGGCGGCACTGTCCGTCGACAATGCCCGCCGCTACACCCGCGAGCACACCATGGCCGTCACCCTGCAGCGCAGCCTGCTGCCCCGGGGGGTGCCGGAGCAGTCCGCCGTCGAGGTCGCGCACCGCTATCTGGCCGCCCAGGCCGGGGTGGGCGGTGACTGGTTCGATGTCATCCCGCTGCCCGGCGCCCGAGTGGCCCTGGTGGTCGGCGACGTCGTCGGCCACGGTCTGCACGCCGCCGCCACCATGGGCCGCCTGCGCACCGCCGTGTACAACTTCTCCACCCTCGACCTGCCTCCAGACGAGCTCCTGAGCCACCTGGACGAGCTGGTCGCCCACATCGACGCCGACGAGCAGGAGTGGCAGGGGATCACCGGGGCCACGTGCCTGTGTGCCGTCTACGACCCCGTCTCGGGGCAGGTGACGGCCGCCACCGCCGGGCATCCGGGCCCCGCTCTGATCCACCCCGACGGAACCGTGTCCTTCCCCGAGGTGCCCGTCTCCCCGCCGCTGGGCCTGGGCGCGGGTCTGCCCATGGAGACCATGACGGTCACCCTGCCCGAAGGCTCCCGGCTGGCACTCTTCACGGACGGGCTGATCGAGAGCCGCGACCGCGATCCGGACGCCGGCCTGGCAGCGCTGCGCGCCGCCCTGGCCGGGCCCGCCCGTACCCCGGAGGAGACCTGCACCGTAGTGATCGACGCGATGCTGCCCACCAGGCCCAGCGACGACGTCGCGCTGCTGGTGGCCCGCACCCGCCGACTGGACCCCGCGCGGATCGCCGAGTGGGATGTGTCCCGCGACCCCGCGGCGGTGTCTCCGGTGCGCAACGCCTGCGCCCGCCGACTGGCGGACTGGGGCCTGGAGGACATCGCCTTCACCACGGAACTCATCCTCAGCGAGCTGGTGACCAACGCCATCCGCTACGGCACCGAGCCCATCCGGGTGAGGCTGCTGTACGACCGCAACCTGGTGTGCGAAGTCTCCGACGGGTCCAGCACCTCCCCGCACCTGCGCCGGGCCGAGGCCACCGACGAGGGCGGCCGCGGCCTGTTCCTCGTCGCGCAGTTCGCCGAGCGCTGGGGCACCCGCTACACGGCCCGCGGCAAGATCATCTGGAGCGAGCAGACCCTCCATGACGGGACCGCACCGCCCGCGGCGGATCTCACGGAGGCGCTCCTGGCCGGGTGGGACGACGAGGGGCTCTGAGAACCCGGCGGTACGGCGGCCGCGGGTAAGCCGGCGGACACCACCGTCTGGGACTGCGCTGCCGAGGCCACCGAACGTACGCTGGCCTAGATCAGTACACGATCGCCCGTTATGGAGCCTTTGTGCCCGCACCCCGCCTCCGGACAGCCTCCGTCGCCGCCTGCCTCGCCCTCGCGGCGGCGCCCCTCGGCGCCTGTGGAGACAAGCCCGCCGCCGCACCCAGAGCACCCGCGGCGGCCACCTCCGCCGCGGACGCCGGCGGCATGGCAGCACTGACCGCGGCAGCGAAGAAAGAGGGCTCGCTCAACACGATCGCGCTCCCGAGCGACTGGGCCAACTACGGCGCACTGATCGCCGGCTTCGAGAAGAAGTACGGGATCAAGGTCGTGGTGGAGAACCCGGAAGGTACCAGCCAGGGCGAGATCAACGCCCTGAAGGAGCACAGGGGCGACGGCCGCGCCCCCGACGTGATCGACGTGGGGGGCTCGTTCGCGCAGTCCGCGGCCCGGCAGGGCCTGCTCGCTCCGTACAAGGTCGCCGCGTACGACCAGATCCCCGAGGAACAGAAGGACCCGCGAGCCCGCTGGTACAACAACTACGGCGGCTACATCTCGATCGGCTGTGACGCCAAGCGCGTCAAGACCTGCCCCTCGACCTTCGCCGATCTGCGCAAGCCCGAGTACAAGGGCCAGGTGGCGCTCAACGGCGACCCCACCAGATCCGGCTCCGCCTTCGCCGGAGTGTATGCGGCGGCCCTGGCCAACGGGGGTTCCTTCGAAGACATCCAGCCCGGTATCGACTTCTTCGCCGAGCTCAGCCAGAACGGCAATTTCATTCCGGTCGAATCTTCACCGGCCACGATCGCGAAGGGCCAGACCCCGATCAGCATCGACTGGGACTTCCTCAATCTCGGATACGCCGACGAATTCCGGGAGAAGGGGGCGGACGTCGACTGGCGGACCGCCATCCCTTTCGACGGCAGCTTCGCCGAGTACTACGCGAGCGGGGTGAACAAGGACGCCCCGCACCCCGCGGCGGCACGTCTGTGGCAGGAGTACGTCTTCAGCCCGGAAGGCCAGAACATCCGGATCGGCGCCTATGCACGTCCCGTGCTCATGGACGCGATGAGGAAGGACGGCACCCTCGACAAGGCCGCCGCGGAGAAACTGCCGACGGTCGAGGGCACGCCGACGTTTCCGACGGAGGCACAGACGGAGAAGGCGAGAGAGACCGTCAACCGCGGCTGGGCCAAGGCCCTCTCGGGCTGAGGGCGGGGCTGGTCCTGCCAGGCGTGTGCCCACCCGTCCAGGCCCCATGGGGGCGGGCTGACCGTCGCGCGCTCGGACGTGTAGGGGTCGCCGTGGATCGTGCCGCGGACCCCGGCAGCGGCCCCGAGGAGGGTGCGCATGGGCGGGTGGCCGGGAGGGAACGCACGGAGGCCGCCCGGCCACGGTCGGTCGGCGGTCGCGGTGGAGGTGGCCCGCGAGGCTCTCCAGGTTCTGGGGCGCACGTACGGGGAGATCGACGACTCGGACGGCCTGATCGGAGGCGTGGCACCGGGCTGGCCGCTGCCCATCTCGAGGCCTGCCGGACGGCCCGGCCCGACCCGGTGGAGACCGCCGAGTGGCTGGTGCCGTATCTGCTGGACGAGGCGAACGACGCGGCGGGCCGCTCGGGCGAGGCCATCGAACGGGCGGAACGCGGTGTGCGGGAGACCGTCTCCGAACGGGGACCGGACGACGATCTGGTCGCCTTCGTCTGCGAGCGCTACGAGCGGGCCGGTACCGCGGGCGACTTCGCCACCTACGTGGCCGCCCTGCGCGCCGACCAGAAGCGCAAGCGGAAGCTGATGGCCATTCTCGACCGGCACGGGCCCTGAACGTGACCAGAACTGCTCTGACCTGCACCGGACCAGTCATGGTCCGATAGCCGACCACGAGCCCTGTCCGCCCCTGCGCATGACGCGGGACCGGGCCGCGGAACACCCACCCCGCGCACGGAATCGGGAGGGGTTCTAGAGTTGGAGCAAAGGCATGCCCGTGGTCTGCGGGCATCCGCTCCCTTCGTCGCTCCCGCATGCATGGGCGCGACAACACCCCAGGAGGACATGCGACATGTCCACTGCATCTGACACTCCCGTTCTGGACACCCTCGTCGCCATGACAGGCGACTCGCTCGAGCGGTGCGGTTTGGCCCCGGACATGCTCCTGCTCACCCGTATCGCGGCCCTCGCCGCCTCGGACGCTCCGCCGATCTCCTACGCCGCCCACATCGACCCCGCCCTCAAGGCCGGTCTGACCGCTGAGCAGTTGCAGGACGTGCTGGTCGCCATCGCCCCCATCGTGGGCACCGCCCGCGTCATGACGGCAGCCGGCAACATCGCCTCGGCACTCGGCATCGCCATCGCCGTCGCAGAGGCGGAGATCGACGCCCAAGGCTGACGCGGACGCTCGCACGACACCACCGGACACGGGCGCGCAGAGCACGGGGCCGTTCGCGCCCTGACGGCTGCGGGCCGGGCAGGAGTGCACCGATGTCCCAGAGCGCGACCACCGCGATGCGCGCGGTGCCCCACAGCACGCCCCAGGAACGCGCGGCCCTCGGCAAGGAGGCCCGGCGCCGCTCGCCGCGGTCGTCACACGCCCTGTACCAGCCGCCGCAGGACAGGCCGGACCCCCTGGCGATCCTTGAGGCACAGTCCGCGGCACGGCTGCCGGAACTGGTCCCGATCCGCTACGGCCGGATGATGGAGTCTCCCTTCCGGTTCTACCGGGGAGCCGCCGCGATCATGGCGTCCGACCTGGCCGGCGGCCCGGACTCGGGGATCACGGCCCAGCTGTGCGGGGACGCGCACCTGCTGAACTTCCGGCTGCTGGCCTCGCCAGAGCGACGGCTGATGTTCGACATCAACGACTTCGACGAGACACTGCCAGGGCCCTGGGAGTGGGATGTCAAACGGCTGTCCGCAAGCCTTGTCATCGCCGGCCGGGCGAACGGCTTCGACGACGCCGAGCGCGCACGCGTCGTGAACTCCACCGTGCGCTCGTACCGCGAGTCGATGCAGGCCTTCGCCGGCATGGGCAACCTCGACGTCTGGTACGCAAAGATCGACTCGGACCGCCTCGAGGCCCTCACCGCGGGGCAGCTCGGCAAGGGCGGACGCAAGAAACTGGCCGGTGCCATGGCCAAGGCCCGCACACACGACGCCCTCCAGGTCTTCGACAAACTCACCGAGGTGGACGACGGCCGGCCGAGGATCGCGCCCGACCCCCCACTGCTGGTTCCGATCGCAGACCTGATGCCCGACGTCGAACGCACGGTGCTCGAACGCCAGTTCCGCCGCCTGGTCGAGCGCTACGGCCTGACGATGGCATCCGACCGGCGGGCACTCCTGGAGGATTACCGGCTGGTGGACGTGGCCCGCAAGGTGGTCGGCGTCGGCAGCGTCGGCACCCGCTGCTGGATCTTGCTGCTGCTCGGACGCGACGGCCGGGACCCGCTCTTCCTGCAGGCCAAGGAGGCCGACACCTCCGTGCTCGCAGCCCACGTCGGCGCGAGCCGATACCGCAACCAGGGCGAGCGCGTGGTCTGCGGACAGCGGTTGATGCAGGCCGCGAGCGACATCTTCCTCGGCTGGGAACGGGTGGACGGAATCGACGGCAAGCAGCGCGACTTCTACATCCGCCAGCTGCGCGACTGGAAGGGCATCGCCATGCCCGAGACGATGTCGCCCAGGCAGTTGGAAACGTTCGGCGAGGTGTGCGGCAGCACCCTCGCCCGTGCGCACGCGCGGTCGGGCGACCGGATCGCGATCGCCGCGTACCTGGGCCGCAGCGACGCCTTCGACCGGGCAGTCGCCACGTTCGCCGAGGCCTACGCCGACCAGAACGAACGCGACCATCAAAGCCTGGTCGACGCAGTAGGCGCAGGCCGGCTCCATGCGCAGGGACACCCAACAACCTGACCGCCGCGCGCCGTTGTCGGCGCCCGCCACCACCGGGGCACGCCGATGCTCGCGCTGCACCTGCTCCCGCTGCACCTGCTCCCGCTGCTGATGAGCAGGCCCTCGCCGATCCGAGATGCGCGACGCACGTACCCCTGCGGAATCGGCAACGCCGGGAAACGGTGCATCCGTCGGGGCGGCCGCGCACGAAGGAGTCGTCGAGAGCACTCGTCCGGCGCAGCTGACCCGGTCGTCGCGGCGAGCGGTCCGGTCGTCACGGAGCGGACCCGATACGAATCTCTCCGTCATCGAACGGTTGATCGTCACGTCGTAGTTCGGAGCCCAGATGCCTCGCGCCTCCCGCCGGACCCGCCTCCTGTTGCCCCTGGCCCTCCTCGTCGCCTGGCTCGCCGTGGGCGGCGGGCTGGGCCCCTTCGCCGGCCGGCTCGGCGAGGTCGCCACCCGTGACCAGGCTGCCTTCCTGCCGCGCAGTGCCGAGTCCACCAGGGTCGCCGAAGAGCAGAAGGCTTTCCGCGGCTCGGAGACCGTGCCCGCGCTCGTGGTGTGGACGGCGAGCAACGGCGGATCGCTGGATCCCGGCTCGACGGCCGGGGCGACCCGGGCCCTCGCCGCCCTCGCGGGACGTCCGGGCATCGCCGGGGCACCCTCCCCCGCGCTGCCCTCCGAGGACGGCCGTGCGCTGCGGTCGGTCGTCCCGCTCCGCCCCGACCTCGGCGACTCCCTGCCGACCACGCTCGACACGGTCCGGGAGGCTGCGGCCACGGTCCCGGGGACGACCGTGTGGCTCGCCGGACCCGCCGCCACCCGAGCCGACCTCTCCGGCGCCTTCTCCGGCATCGACGGCGTCCTGCTGGGCGTCGCCCTGATCGCGGTACTGCTCATCCTGCTGGTCGTCTACCGCAGCGTCCTGCTGCCCCTGTTGATCATCCTGGGTGCGGTGTTCGCACTGGGCCTGGCCTGCGCGATCGTGTACGCGCTCGCCGGCGCCGGTCTGGTCAGGGTCGACGGCCAGGTGCAGGGCATCCTGTCCATCCTGGTGATCGGCGCCGCGACCGACTACGCGCTGCTCCTGGCCGCGCGCTACCGCGAGGAGCTCTCCGTACCCGGCGCGGACCGCTTCGCCGCGATGAACAAGGCCGTGCGCCGCTCCTTCGAACCGATCGTCGCGAGCGCCGCCACCGTCGCTCTCGCTCTGATCGCCCTGCTCGCGAGCGACCTGGCCAACAACCGGGCGCTCGGCCCGGTCGGCGCCATCGGCATCGCCTGCGCGGTCCTCAGCGCGCTCACCTTCCTCCCGGCGGCCTTGGTCCTCACGGGCCGCGCCGCGTACTGGCCGGCCCGCCCGAAGGCGCTCCCGGCCGACACCAGGACCGCCACCACCACCGCCACCGGCACCGAGACCGGCGCCGCGCAGGGTGGCCGGGCCGTCTGGCACCGCATCGCCGCCCTCATCGACCGCGCGCCCCGCAAGGTGTGGGCGGTCACCCTCGCCGGGCTCCTGGCCTGCGCCGCCTTCGCGCCCGCCCTGAACTCCCGGGGCGTGCCCTTCGACGAGATCTTCGTGAACGACGCGCCGTCCGTCGCCGCGCAGGCGACCCTCGGCCGCCACTTTCCCGGTGGCTCCGGCAATCCCGCGGTGATCATCACCAACGCCGGGGCGGCCGCGCGGGTCGCCGCCGCCGCCGAGGACCTGAGCGGCGTCGATTCGGCGTTCCCGGTGGACGCGGCGGGCCGCCCGGCGCCCGGGGCGCCGCTGGTGATCGATGGCCGGACCCGCATCTACGCCACCCTCACCGACGCGGCCGACAGCGACGCGGCGCGGGAGACGCTCGCCCGGTTGCGTACCGCCGTCCACGCGGTCTCCGATGCGGACGCCCTGGTCGGCGGCTCCACCGCCCAGCAGTACGACACCCAGCGCACCGCCGCACGAGACCGCGCGCTCATCGTCCCGGTGGTCCTCGCCGTCATCCTGGTGATCCTGGCGGCGCTGCTGCGCTCCCTCGTGCTGCCGCTGCTCCTCGTCGCCACCGTGGCACTCAACTTCGCCGCCGCTCTGGGCATCTCCGCGCTCGTCTTCGAGCACCTCCTCGGCTTCACCGGCACGGACTCCTCCGTCCCGTTGTACGGCTTCGTCTTCCTCGTCGCGCTCGGGGTCGACTACAACATCTTCCTGATGTCCCGGGTCCGTGAGGAGTCGCTGCGCCACGGGGTGCGCGAGGGCGTCCGCATCGGCCTGACCGCCACCGGCGGCGTGATCACCTCGGCGGGCGTGGTGCTCGCGGCGACCTTCGCCGCGCTCGGCGTGATCCCGCTGGCCTTCCTCGTGCAGATCGCGTTCATCGTCGCCTTCGGCGTCCTGCTGGACACCCTGGTGGTCCGGTCGCTCCTCGTCCCGGCGTTGGTCCGGGACCTCGGCCCCAAGGCGTGGTGGCCCGGTGCGCTCAGCCGTCTCCCCGCCGACGGCGGGCGGCCCGGGCGGCACGATGGAGGTGGCTGAGGCTGCCCGCTGCCGGCTGCCCGCTGCCGGCGTTCCAGCGTCGAGCCGGGCGCGAGCTGGACAGGACGAGGTCTACGGCGGCCTCCGCCCAGCCGATGCGGCCGGCACGGCCGGCCATGAAGTCGGCGCAGAAGGGGCCGAGGAGCGCCGAGACGGCCGCTTCGAGGTGCGCGCCGGCCGCGGCGCTCTCCCGGTCAGCGGGCGCAGCGGGCGTCGTGGCGGCGAGCACCGGCGGTGGCCGGGTTCACCCGTACGGACCATCGCGCATCGGCGGAGCGGACCGGCCGAGCAGCACGGCGGGGCATGAGCCGGTCAGGCGGGAGCGGCCGTCGGGAGGGTGACCTCGAAGCGGCAGCCGCCGGGGACGTTGCGTACATCGGCTCTTCCCGCGTGGGCCTCGACGATGCCCCGGACGATCGCCAGGCCGAGCCCCGCCCCCGCGGGCGGCGTGCGGGCCGCGGTGCCGCGCCAGCCGGTGTCGAAGACCCGGGCCAGGTCCTCCTCGGGGATGCCGCCGCAGCCGTCGGTCACCGACAGTACGACCGCGTCCGACCGGTCTTGCGCCGCGATCGCCGCGATCGCCACGGTGCCGTCGGCCGGGGTGTGGCGGATGGCGTTGACCAGGAGGTTGGCGAGGACCCGGGTCATCTCCTTGCCGTCGACCTCCACCGGTACGGCGGCCACCCCCTCGCCCACCAGCCGCACCCCGCGTTCCCTGGCCAGCGGATCGGCTCCCGAGAGCGCCTCGTCCACGAGGTCGTAGAGCGACATCCGGCTGGGGTTGAGGCTGAGCGCTCCTGCATGGATGCGGGAGAGTTCGAACAGGTCGGTGACCATGGAGTTGAGCCGGTCGACCTCCGTGCGGATCTGCCGGTGGTAGCGGGCGGGGTCGGCGGCCATGCCGTCCTCCAGGGCCTCGGCCATCGCCCGCAGGCCGGCGAGCGGGGTCCGCAGGTCGTGCGAGATCCAGGCGACCAGCTCGCGCCGCGAGGCCTCCAGCGCCTGCTGCCGCTTCCGGGAGGCGTCGAGCTTGGCGCTGGTCGCGGCCAGTTCCCGGGAGAGCGCGGCGAGTTCGGCGGTGGCCGCGGTCCGGGGCGCCGCGAACCGTCCGCCGTCACCGAAGTCACGTGCCGCGAGGGCCAGTTCCCGGCTGCGTGCCACGACCCAGCGCCCGAGCAGCATCGCGGTGGCCAGGGCGACGACAGCTGCCATGGCCACGACGACGGTCACCACCCACAGGTCATGGGAGGACAGGAACATCGCCTGCGCGACGGCCAGCGTCCCGGCCAGCATCGCGGTGACCGTGACCGCGGCGACCACGAACAGGGACACGGCGACCGAGCGGTGGCGGAGCAGCCGCAGGGCCAGGGCCCCGGCGAGTCCCGCGCAGAGCGCGCCGCCGAGTGCGAAGAGGGCGATGAGCAGGACGTCCTTCATGACGCGGCCTCCTGCCGTCCGGCTTCGAAGCGGTATCCGACGCCCCATACGGTCTGGATCAGCCGGGGCTGGGCGGGGTCGTCCTCGATCTTGGCCCGGAGCCTGCGCACGTGGACGGTGACGGTGGACAGGTCCCCGAAGTCCCAGCCCCACACCTCGCGCATCAGCTCCTCCCGGCTGTGCGCCCGTCCCGGGTGCGACAGGAAGTGGGCGAGGAGGTCGAACTCCCGCAGGGTGAGCGCCAGCTCGCGCCCCTGCCTGGCCGCGCGCCGGTCCGTAGGGTCGAGCACCACGTCGGCCGCCTTCAGGACGGGGCGCGCCGGGGCGGCGGCCGGCGGCCGGTTCCCGAGGCTGCGGCGCAGGACGGATTCCACGCGCAGGACGAGTTCCCTGGGGCTGAAGGGTTTGGTGACGTAGTCGTCGGCGCCGAGTTCCAGCCCCGCGATCCGGTCGTCCTCGTCGCCGAGCGCGGTCAGCATGATCACGGGAACCGGGGCGGTCGCCCGCAGACGGCGGCACACTTCGAGGCCGTCCATGCCGGGGAGCATCAGGTCGAGGAGGACCAGGTCCGGCCACCGTGCGGTGGCGCGGTGCAGGGCGTCGGGGCCATCGGGGGCGTGCTCGACGGCGTACCCGGCCCGTGCGAGGTAGCCGGAGACGACCTCCGCGACCGTCGGGTCGTCTTCGACCACCAGGACCCGGGGCTGCGGTTCGGTGTGGCTCATGGAGCCCAGGGTCGCATCCACCCGGCGCGCGGCGGACGCCTCCCGGGGCGGCCGGGGGTGACGTCCGCGTTTCGTAAGGAGTCCATGGGCCCATCGCGGTGCGCGCATTCCTACGGTGAGACGCGTAACCGTGGATGTAGACGTCGTATTTCCCTGTCTGAACGAGCCCGGGGCCCTTCCTTGGGTCCTGGCGACGGGTCCGGCGCGGCCTGCCACGCGGGCATGCTAGCCGCCGAGGCCGACGTGGTCTCCTACCGCCAGGACGAGCGGCTCGCCGCCGCCTTCGCGGCGTGCACGGGCCCGGCCCCTCGCCAGGAGGCCGGACTCGGCCACCGAGCCTCTGACGCTCCGGTATCAGGCGGGGGGCGGGAACCTGTCCCAGGCCCGGTGTTCGGCCAGGGCGGCGGTGACCGTGGCCACGACCGCCGTGCTGTCGTCACCCAGGGCGATGCCGGGTCCGTCCGTGCCAATGCCGACGGCTTCGAGGAGTTGCGTCGCGTCGTTCCAGCCGCCGATGGCCTTGCCGTGGCGGTAGGCCTCGCTCAGCAGGAGCAGGACGCGCGGGTCGCAGCCTTGCGACGCGGGCCCGGCGGCCTTGGCGTCGCGGGCGCCGTGGGCGTCGGAGCCGGGCCCGGGTGCGCCGGCGAACAGGAGGGCGTCGTACTCGACGGAGCGGGTGGCGCCGAAGGTCCGCTGCACGGTGATCGGGTCACTGTCGGGGTCGAGGGAGCCGCCGGCGGGGGCGATGACGAGGGGCAGCATGCCCGCGTCCAGGATCGCCCGCCGCGCGGTCCGGACGCCGTCCAGGTCGGCCGCGGCGTCGGCGACGATGCCGATCACCCGGCCGTCGGTCGGCCAGGTCCTGCCCAGCTGCGAGAGGGCGGGGCTGGCGTCGGACGCGACGAGCGGGACGGTGGCGTCCGGTGCCGGCAGGCCGAGGCCTTCGGCCACCTTCTCGCACAGCTCGGGGTCGATGTTCGCCAGTACCTTCAAGGTGCGTTCCTTGATCGCCTGCTCGTAGCACTTGTTCAGTTCGAAGGTGTAGGCGGCGATGATGTGTTCGCGCTCCGGCGGGGTCATGCTGAGCCAGAAGAGGCGCGGCTGGGTGAAGTGGTCCGAGAACGAGGCGGGTGCCTCACGGACCTTGCTCGCCTCGGGGACCGTCACGGGTGTCTCGATGAAGGCGGCCGTGTCGGATCCGGCGAGGAAGGGGCAGCCCCCGTCCAGGCTGTTGGGCCGGTACGGGGCGACGCCCGTGTGGACGGCGGTCTGGTGCATGCCGTCGCGGAGCATGTCGTTGACGGGGGCGTGCGGCCGGTTGATCGGGATCTGCCCGAAGTTCGGCCCCCCGAGCCGGCTGATCTGCGTGTCGAGGTAGGAGAAGAGCCGGCCCGCGAGCAGCGGGTCGTCGGTGACGTCGATGCCCGGAACCAGGTGGCCGGGGTGGAAGGCGACCTGCTCGGTCTCGGCGAAGTAGTTCCTGGTGTTGGCGTTCAGGGTCATCAGCCCGATGGGCTGCACGGGCGCGATCTCCTCCGGCACGATCTTGGTGGGGTCGAGGAGGTCGATTCCCTCGAAAGCCTGCTCCGGGGTGTCGGGGAACACCTGGATGCCCAGTTCCCACTGCGGGAAGGCGCCCGCCTCGATGGCGTCGAAGAGGTCCCGGCGGTGGAAGTCGGGGTCCATTCCGTTGATCAGCTGGGCTTCTTCCCAGACGAGGGAGTGCACGCCGAGCTTGGGCTTCCAATGGAACTTCACGAGCACGCTCTCGTCGGCCTCGTTGACCAGTCGGAAGGTGTGGACCCCGAAGCCCTCCATCATCCTGAACGACCGCGGGATCCCGCGGTCGGACATGTTCCACAGGGTGTGGTGGGTGGCCTCGGTGTGCAGCGACACGAAGTCCCAGAACGTGTCGTGGGCGCTCTGGGCCTGCGGGATCTCCCGGTCCGGATGCGGCTTGCCGGCGTGGATGACGTCGGGGAACTTGATCGCGTCCTGAATGAAGAACACCGGGATGTTGTTGCCCACCAGGTCGAAGGTGCCTTCGTCGGTGTAGAACTTCGTCGCGAAGCCCCGGGTGTCGCGCACCGTGTCGGCCGAACCGCGCGAGCCGAGCACGGTGGAGAACCGGACGAACACCGGCGTCTCCACATCCTTCGCCAGGAAGGCGGCCCGGGTCACTTCGCCGGCCGTGCCGTAACCCTGGAAGATCCCGTGAGCCGCGGCGCCGCGCGCGTGCACCACCCGCTCCGGGATCCGCTCGTGGTCGAAGTGCGTGATCTTCTCCCGCAGATGGTGGTCCTGGAGCAGGACCGGCCCCCGCGCCCCGGCCTTCAGGGAATGATCGCTGTCGTACAACCGCGCCCCTTGGGCGGTGGTGAGGTACGCACCGCTCTGCGCGATCCGGGCCTGTTCCGCCCCGGTGGCCTGACCGGTGGGGCTCACCGTTTCGGGCCCTTCCTGGTCCGGCTTCGGCGGGAGGGGTCCCGTCGGCTCGGTGGGTTCGGCCACATCGGGGGACAGCGGCCCCGGCTTGCCGGGCACGCGGTCGTCGCCCGCCCCAGTGGTCGCTTTGGAGTGTTCGGCGGTCATGATCTCTCCATGGGAAGGGTGCGCGGGACGTTTCAGCCATGACCCGGAAGACGCCGGGCTCAAACGGACTCCCCGGGCTTCTCACCCGGCTTTCGCAGGGGTTCACGGCATCTGACCGAAGCCCGGAGCCCGCGCCCCGCGCCTGCCCCGCGCTGGCCCGCGGAACCGTCTGCGGGGCAGGCGGGGCGTTTCAGCCCGTGACTCCCAGGGCTTCTTCGGCGGGGACGATGCGCGCCGCCATGTTGGTCTCCATCATGCGCAGGGCGGCGTCGGCCAGGTCCCGGTGGATGTGGGCCACGGCGTCCTCGGCGACCGTGACCGACAGGTGCCGGATGTGGGCGTCGAGGGCGGAGTAGAGCACGCACTGCTCCGTGACCTGCCCGCACAGGACGAGGTGGCTCACGTCGAGCGTTCCCAACAGGTACGCGAGCGGCGTCTCGTAGAAGACGGAGTGGCGCGCTTTGACCACGAAGTAGGAGCTCTCGTCCGGCTGCACCGGTGCGACCAGTCCGGCGTGCGGGCCGGCAAGCGCCGCGTCCAGGATCTCCCCGTGGTGGGAGCGCCACTTCCCGAAGTTGTCGTTGACGGATCACCGGAAGATCCCGCTCCCGGGCCTGCTCCAGCAGGTGCACCACGGCGGGGAGTGCCCCCGTCACGGAGGGGAGGAGCAGGTCGGCGTCCTCGTGGTCGTAGGTGTTGGGCATGTCGATGATGACGAGAGCGGTCTTCCCCATGGTCTCCAAGGTCCCGGACACTCTGCCGGGCGGCCGCTGACAGGGCCGGACGCCCTGCCGGCGATACCCGCGTACGGGGGGGCGGGGGGCCGTTCCGCACGGCCCGGAACCCTCGCCGGGCCGAGGCTGCGCGCGGACTCCTCACCTGTCGGACCTGGCAGCCGCCTGCGGCGTCCCGGAGCCGGCCGGGGCAGGCCGGGGGGGCAGACTGCGAGTCGCCCCGCACGCCTCAGTCGGAGGCGGCGGCGCCGGTGATCAGATCGAGCAGACGCGGCAGCCCGCCGTCGGCCACGGCGCGGCGCTGGCGGTCGGCGGGGGTGCCCTCCTGCAGCAGCCGGTGCGCGAGCGCGCTCACCTCGCGGAGGTCGCCGGCGTCCTCCAGAGCCGGTGTGATGTGGCTCAGGAGCGCGCACAGCACGTCGCCACTGCTGCGCGGGAGGCCCAGCGGATCCACCAGGGTGCCGTTCAGGCCGTGCCGGGCCGCGTGCCAGGTCCCGGCCCGCACCAGCTCCGGTACGGGCGCGGCCGGTGGCACGCCCGCCTTCTCGTCGGCGATCGCCGTGGCGACCAGCGCGCGGACCAGGCCGGCGAGCATGACGGCGTCGTCCGCGCGGAGCTGGACGTCCAGGCACCGCACCTCGACGGTGGGGTACCGGTCGGACAACCGGACCTGCCAGTAGATCTGCCCCCGGTCGGCGATCACGCCGGAGGCCACCAGGGCCTCCATCCGCCGTTCGTAGTCGGCGAGCCCGTCGAAGTACGGGGGCGGCCCACTGACGGGCCACCGCCCGAACACGATGGTGCGCCAGCTCGCGAAACCGGTGTCCTGTCCGTCCCACAGAGGTGAGTTCGCGGACATGGCCAGCAGCGTCGGCAGCCACCCCTGGATCCGGTTGAGCACCACCACACCCGTCTGCCGATCGGGGATCCCCACGTGGACGTGCGTTCCGCAGATCAGCTGCTCGTCCACCAGCTGCCGGGCCTGACCCTCCATCCTCAGGTACCGCGGCGTCCGCGTCACGGGCACGGGCAGGGTCCCCCGCAGCGGCGCCGCACCGGTG
Source organism: Streptomyces sp. NPDC060031 (assembly GCF_042736805.1). Lineage (NCBI taxonomy): Bacteria > Bacillati > Actinomycetota > Actinomycetes > Kitasatosporales > Streptomycetaceae > Streptomyces > Streptomyces sp. NPDC060031. The sequence continues at coordinate 12,335 of NZ_JBHWVM010000041.1, read as the reverse complement.
GCCGCGACCCGGCAGCCGTTCTCCTCCGCGGCGGAGGCCACCGCATGGCGCAGGCGCAGCAGGTGGCCACCCACCTCTTCGAGGGTGCGACACACCGGGGTGGCCACCTCGATCTGGGCCTGGAGCAGCTCGTCCTGGACCTCACCCTGTTCCGCGAGGGGACCGAGGCCTGCCGTGCGGCGCACCTCCTCCACCAGTGGTTTCGGTTCACCCGAAACCGGGTCGAGCAGCAGATACTCTTCTTCCACTCCCACGGTGATCACGTCCTGCGACTACCCGGCCACTCCATGATCACCCCACTCATGGTGCCCGGCCCCGCAGGCGTGGTCCGCGGGCTCCGGCCATGAGCGAAGCGAGGTTTCGCGTGAGCAGCCCGATCGGCCTTTCGGAAGACTGCCTTGTTGCCCTCCACCACCTGAGGGAGACGCGGGAGGTCAATACCGTGATCCTCCGCTTCGTGGATCCCCCGGGGATGCTGGCCGCGGAGGTGGAGGGCAATCTGACCCACGAGGAGCTGGTCGCCGCACTGCCCGCGGCCGAGGCGCGTCTGGTCGTCCACGAGCTGTCCTTCGCCACCCCGGAAGGTGCGCGCAGGCACGAACACCTGCTGGTCCTGTGGATGCCGCCGGCCGCCGGCGGACAGGAGGAGGCTTACACGGCGGGCTACGCCTTCCTGAAGGAACACCTCGCGGAGGTTCACGTCCACCTCACGGCCAGACGGGCGGACCAGCTGGAGTACCGGAGGCTGGTCGCCCTCGCCGGCTGAGGTTTCTGCGCCCACCGCACCCCCGGGAAGGGCGCGAAGCATCGCGTAACGGAAAGAGTGACCGGGGCGCAATGGGGGGCATGCCGGTCATACTCCCTTGCTACTTCTGAGTACCCACATGGTCATGTACCGTCCGGAACCGCTTGATCCGTTTCGGCGTACCCGACCCCCGATGAGGACTCATGACCTCCACGTTCGACGTCCCGATCACCGCTCCCCCAACACGACCAACGGGTGGAGGAGCGCTGCTCTCTTGAGATTCCGGATCAACCGCCCGGGCCACACTTCCCCGATCCCGTCTCCGCAGGCCCCGGCGCCCGCCCCGGCCGCCCCCGCCGCCCGGCCGGCGGTCGTGGAGCCACCCCTGTCGGCCCGCGAGACAGACCTCATACGCGCCTCCGTGTCGGTGGTCGAGCCGCTGGCCGCGGAAATGACGGTCTACTTCTACGCGATCCTCTTCGCCCGCTACCCCGAAGTCCGTCCGATGTTCCCGCCCGGCATGGACGCCCAGCGCGGGCGCCTGCTGCGCGCGCTGCTGCGCATCGTCGACCTCGTCGACGACCCGGAAAACCTCGTCCGCTTCTGCGGGCACCTCGGGCGCGACCACCGCAAGTTCGGCACGCTCAGCGCGCACTTCCCCGCCGTGGGCGAGTGCCTCCTCGCCTCTCTGGCCCGCTACGCCGGCCCCGCGTGGACCGCCGACATCGCCGCCGCGTGGACCAAGGCGTACGGCGTGGTCGCCGAGGTCATGATCAGCGCCGCCGAGCAGGACGAGGCGGTACGGCCCGCCGTGTGGCCCGCGACGGTGGTGCACCGCGTCTCCCGCGGGAACGGCATCGCCGAGATCACCGTGCGCCCCCACATGCCCTACGAGTACGCCGCCGGACAGTACGTCAGCGTCGAGACCCCGTGGTGGCCGCGGCATTGGCGCCACTACTCCCCCGCCAACGCGCCCCGCGAGGACGGCAGCCTCACCTTTCACGTGCGCGCGGTCGCCGGCGGCTCCGTCAGCAGCGCCTTGGTTCACCGGGCCGTGGTGGGCGACGTGGTCCACCTGGGAGCCCCCATGGGCGACATGGTGCTGGACGCCGCCGTCTTCACCGACCTGCTCTGTGTGGCCGGCGGCACCGGACTCGCCCCGATCCGCGCGCTCATCGAAGAGGTCGCCCGCCGCGGGGGACGCCATCAGGTGGACCTGTTCCTCGGTGCCCGCACCGGCGCCGAGTTGTACGGGGTCGAGGACATGCTCCGGATGTCCCAGCGCCACCACTGGCTGACCACCAGGGGCGCGGTCTCCCACGAGTACGTCCCCGGGATCCGCGGGTCCCTCCCGGAGGTTCTGGCCGAGTACGGCCCGTGGTACCAGCACGACGTCTACCTCAGCGGCCCGGCCCCGATGGTCGTCTCCGCCAGCGAGACGCTCACGCTCGGCGGCACCTTGCCCGACCGCATCCACCACGACCCGTTCGAAACGCCCGTCCTGTCCTTTCCCTGAGCCAAGCGCTTGCCCGTCCTGCCAGGAGAACGCCCGTGACCTTGCCCCCGCCGTCCTTTGGATCAGCAGGTGAACACCGACTGCAGCAGCAACTGGGCACCGCCGAGCGCGCCGCCCGGTTCTACGACCAGCAGGTGCGCCCCTGCCTCACGCCCGAGATGCGGGACTTCATAGGCCGCCAGGCGATGGTCTTCCTCTCCACCGCCGACTCCCACGGCGCATGCGACGCCAGTTTCCGGGCGGGGCCGCCGGGTTTCGTCCACGTGATCGACGACCACACGCTGGCCTACCCCGAGTTCCGCGGGAACGGTGTGCTCGCCAGCGCCGGGAACATGACGGAGAACCCCCATCTCGGCATGCTGTTCGTGGACTTCACCCACCACCACGTGGGCCTTCACGTCAACGGCGTGGCCCGGCTCTACACCGACACGGGCCTGCGCTCCCTGCATCCGGGCCTGCCGGCCGACGGCGCACCCGGACGCAGTCCCGAAATGTGGGTCCACCTGAGCATCGACGAGGCCTACATCCACTGCTCCAAGTACATACCGCACCTGGAACCGGCTCCCCGCCCCGGCAGTCATGACGCCGCGCGGCCCAAGGACTCGAGCTATTTCACCGGTACCCCGGCCGCGCGCGCGACGGTCGCGGCCCCCAGCACTGCTCCCCGTTGAGAGCTCGGAGGACCGAGTCGCAGAGGCCGGGCGGCCCTCGCGGGCTGCCCGGCCTCGTCGTACGCGGAGCCGTCTCCCGGCGGGGCGGCTGTTATTCGAGCAGCTCCGCGTACGAGCCCATGGCCAGGGCGATGTCCGCCTGGGCCCAGAACCGGTGGTACGTGAAGACGGGCGCGGCGCCGCCCGCGAGGTAGGCCTCGATCTTCGGCCAGGCCGGGTCGTCCTGGTAGAAGGTGCGGATCGAGGCGAAGGTGGACGAGGAGTTCACCGTGTCGCCGTTCGGCATGGCGCCGGTCCATGTACTGGGGACGTACACCGGGTTGTTGAAACGGTTGTAGTCGGTCCGGGTCTCCTGGACGGCGATGCCCAGCGGGTCCTGGTGGTGGGCCCACATGCCGTCGAGCAGGGCCTTGGCGACGCGCTTCGCCTCGGCGTTCCCGGACTTCGCCGCGTAGTAGGTCAGGGTCTTGGCGTAGGCGGCGGCCACGCCCACGTCGTCGGTGTAGTCGGCGACGGTGACGTGCAGGCCCGCGTTCGCTCCGGGATTCGTCGCGTTCCAGGTGTCGGGGGCGCCGGACCACTGGAGGGTGGAGGGGATGCGGTAGGTGCCGTCGGGGTTGATCGTGGTCTTCGACAGGGCCCAGCCGACCCACTTGTCGAGCACGGTCTTGGCCGCCGCGTCCCCCGTCTGCCGGTAGAGCTCGGCGACCCGCTCCATGGACCAGGCCTGGAAGCCGAACCACTGGTTGGACGCCGGGTCGTGGTAGACGGGCTTCTCGTCGTAGAAGAGGCCGTGGAAGGTGGGGGTGCCGGCCGGGGGCTGTGCGTACCGCCCCTGCCAGCTGTTGGTGGCGCCGCCCGCGATGGCGCCCTCGTCGGACTGGAGCCAGCGGTAGAACTCCAGCTGCCGGTCGAGGCTGGTGGCCCAGTCCGCCGCGCCGGTCGCCGACTTGGGCTTGAGCGGGGCGTACTCGCTGAGCGCGTAGGCGGCGAGCGGGTTCTGGTAGCCGCTGTGGGCGTGGCTGGAGCCGATCCGCCAGGACCAGCCGGCCGAGGTGTCGGTGGCGCCGCCCCAGGCGTAGTACCAGGACATCAGGTAGTGCGCGCTGTCCTTGCCGGTGCCGGCGGGGCAGACGGTCGGGCCGACACAGTTCCCGGCCTTCTTGAAGTACTTGTCGAACATGGAGTACCGCAGGTAGTCGCCCATCTTGGCCGCCTTGGAGACCGTCGCGGTGACCTGGGTCCCCTTGCCCTGTTCCTTGGCCCAGATGTCGGCCCAGTAGGCGGCCTGGACGGCGCGCGCGTCGGCGTCCGGGGCATCGGTGAACTTCCACTGCTTGGCGTAGGAGGAGTCCCCGGTGAAGAGGTCGAGGTAGCCGTTCTTGCCGCCGAAGGTGAAGTTGTCGCAGGTGGGATGCGGAACGGTCTCCCAGACCGACTCCTGGGGCCCGCGCTGGAAGGTGTTGATGTACGAGGGCCCGGTCGCGTTCGGTCCGGCGGAGCACTTTCCGGGCTCGTTGCCGTAGCCGTAGACGTTGTCGACGTCCTGGAGCCAGTGCATGCCGTAGATGTCGTCCGTGCCGTACGTGCTCTTCAGCTCGCCGGCGATCGGGTCGGCGCCGGCGGCCACTGTTGCGTCGAGCCTGGCCGGGTACTGCGAGGGAAGGTCGTGCTCGGGGGCGTAGGTGGCGGGCTTGGACGCGTTGTAGGAGCCGGTCGTGGGCTGATCGGCGTGGGTGGGGATCATGAACTTCTCCATGGTGTCCCACGCGCCGTTGAACTTGGTCCAGTCCCCGGTGATCTTCCCGTACATCGCCTGGAGCCAGATCAGGTAGCTGTACGCCTCCGAGGTCGTCTCGTGCCCGTGGTCCGGAGCCTCGACGATCAGCGTCTCGACGGAGTGGTACGGGATGCCCTCGGGCGAGAAGTAGCCGTTGGCCGGGTTGGTGATCTTCCCGTGGAGGTCGAGGAAGCGGGCGTCGTACGTGGAATCGGCGGCCAGCTCCGCGACGGTGACCTCGGCCTTCGCATGGCCGGGGGCGGTCGCGGTGAAGACCGCGGAGCCACTGCCGGTGCTCCCCGCGGCGACGGTCACCTTCTGGGCGGTGTTCCAGTTCGCCGGGGTGAACGTGAGCGCGGCGGGTGTCGCGGTGAGGTCGGTGTTGCCCGAGGTGCGGGCGATGCTCACCGTGACGTTCGCGGCCGGCTGGGTGGAGGGCTTCAGATCGAAGGTGCCCGTCTCGCCCCGGCGTACGGAGAGCTGCGCGGGCGTGGCGACGAGCGCGGGGCCGGCGGCGACGGTGATGCCGACGGGGGCGGACTCGGCGGAGGCGCCGAGGCTGTCGTAGGCCTTGGCGTAGAGGGAGTGGGCACCGGCGGCGAGGCCGGTGGCGCCGAGGGTGAAGGGCGCCGTGGTGTCCGCGCCCAGGAGGGTGGTGCCGCTGTAGAACTCGACCTTCCCGACGGTGGCGCCGTCGGCGGCCGCGGCGGTGGCGGCGAGCGGGACGGGGGCGCCCGCCGTGTAGACGGCGCCCGCGGTGGGGCTGGTCAGGACGGCGACCGGGGGCTGGTGGGCTCCGGTGCACGAGGTGCCGTTGACCGCGAAGGAGGTGGGAGCGGCGTTGGTCCCGCTGTAGGCGAACTGGGCGCCGGCCGTGACGGCCGCGCCGGCGGCGACGGTCTTGTTCCAGGCCGCGGCCGCGACGCTGACGGTCTTGCCGCTCTGGGACCAGGTGCCGTTCCATCCGTTGGTGAGCTGCTGGTTGCCCGAGTGGGCGTAGGTGAGGGTCCAGCCGTCCAGCGGGGCTGCGGAGCGGTTGGTGAGGGTGAGCTCGGCGGTGAAGCCCGATCCCCAGTCGTTGGTCTTGTAGTCGACGCTGCACTGCACCGCCGCGGCCTCGGCGGTGGTGGCTCCGACGGCCGTGAGGCCCAGGGGGAGGGAGAGGGCCGCGACCGACGCGGTCAGCAGCCGGCGCCGTCCGCGCCGTCCGCGCTGTCTGGGTAATGGGTGTGCTGGCATACCGGTGGTTCTCCTCGCGGCTCGGGGAGGTGGGGGGGTGCGAAGAGCATGAGCACAAGCTGTGAACCAGTGGGAGCGCTCCCACTGTGCAGACGGGACGCAACGGCGTCAAGATGCGCGAAGAGTCGAAGGCATTCCGGGGAGAAATTTGGCCAACTCCTCTTTTGCTTGGCGTCAGTTGCCGCTACGGTCTGGCCCCAACCAGTGGGAGCGATTCCGTCAGTCGGCGCGCCGTCAGGGCGCGCCCTCGCTGCAAGGAGTCGCTCATGCGACACCCCCCACGCCTGTCCGCGCTGCTCACAGGGGCAGCGCTCGCGATGGCGAGCTGCGCGTTCGCTGTCACGGGTACGGCCTCAGGAGCCGCGGCCGCACCCTTGTGCACGGTGAAGTACTCGGTCGTCGGCCAGTGGGCCGGCGGATTCCAGGGCGCGGTCACCGTCACCAACAACAGTTCCGCATTGAACGGCTGGAGCCTCGGCTTCGGCTTCCCGGCAGGCCAGACCGTCAGTCAGGGCTGGGGCGCCAAGTGGTCCCAGACCGGGCCGGCCGTCACGGCCGTGAACGAGGACTGGAACGCCGCGCTCGCCGCCGGTGCGAGCGTCACGACCGGCTTCATCGCCTCGTGGTCGGGCGCCAACACGGCGCCCGGTACGTTCACGCTCAACGGAACGCCCTGCACCACCGGCCCGGGGCCGGATCCGACACCCACCACACCGACGCCCACGCCCACCGACCCGCCCGATCCCCCCGACCCCGTCTCCGGGGCGCCCGAACTGAGCGTCACCGGCAACCGCCTCACCGACCAGAACGGCGCCACCCGCCGCCTCCTCGGGGTCAACCGCTCCGGGGGCGAGTTCATGTGCGTGCAGGGCCACGGCATCTTCGACGGCCCCGTTGACGACGCCTCGGTGCGCGCCATCGCCGACTGGAAGGCCAACACCGTCCGCATCCCCCTCAACGAGGAGTGCTGGCTCGGCCTCGACCACATCAAGCCCGAGTACCGGGGAACGAACTACATCGACGCCGTCAAGGGCCTGGTCGGCCGGGTCCTCGCCCAGGGCATGACCCCGGTCGTCGAACTGCACTGGACGTACGGCCAGTACACCGGCAATTCCTCGGGGTGCGCCGACGTCCACGCCTCCTGCCAGAAGCCGATGCCGGACGCCCGGTACGCCCCGGCGTTCTGGACCTCGGTGGCGGACACCTTCAAGAGCGAGCGGCGGGTCGCCTTCGACCTGTTCAACGAGCCCTACCCGGACCGGGCGACCCCCACCGCCGCGCAGGCGTGGAGCTGCTGGCGCGACGGCGGCACCTGCCCGGGCATTGGCTACGAGGTCGCCGGCATGCAGGACCTGGTGGACGCCGTCCGTACGACCGGGGCCCGCAATCTCGTCCTCGTCCCCGGCATCGCGTACTCCAACGACCTGAGCCAGTGGCTCACCCACGCCCCCACCGATCCGACGGGCAATCTGGCCGCGGCCTGGCACGTCTACAACTTCAACACCTGTTCCGACGAGGCGTGCTGGAACTCGACCCTCGCCCCGGTCGCCGCCCGGGTCCCCGTGGTGGCGGGCGAGATCGGTGAGAACACCTGCGGACACGCGTTCATCGACCGCGTCATGGCGTGGTTCGACGCCCGCGCCCTCTCGTATCTCGGCTGGACCTGGAACACCTGGAACTGCAACTCCGGTCCGGCCCTGATCACCTCCTACGACGGCACCCCCACCCCGTTCGGCATCGGGCTGCGCGACCGCCTGCGCGCCCTGAACTGAAAGGCACCCACGAAATGAGCCGCACGATCCCCCGCACCGCCCTGCTGGCGGCCCTCAGTCTCGTCACGGCCGCCGGCGCCACCGCGACCGTGTTCGCCGCCGGCGCCGGCGCCGCCACCGCCGGCTGCAAGGTCGAGTACCAGATCACGAACCAGTGGAACAACGGGTTCGGCGCCAATGTGATCGTCACCAACACCGGTGACCCGGTCGCCTCCTGGACCCTGGAATGGTCCTACGCGAACGGCCAGCAGGTCACCCAGGGCTGGAACGCCGCCATCACCCAGTCGGGCGCGGCCGTGACCGCCAAGAGCCTCTCCTACAACGGGAACCTGGCCACGGGCGGTTCGACGTCCTTCGGCTTCAACGGTTCGCACACCGGCACGAACGCCGTGCCCGCGACGTTCAAGCTCAACGGCGTCACCTGCAACGGTGCCACCGTGCCGACGGAGCCGCCGACCACTCCCCCGACCACACCGCCCACGACCCCGCCGCCCTCCGGCAGCAAGGTCGACAACCCGTACGCCGGCGCCAAGGTGTACGTGAACCCCGAGTGGTCCGCGAAGGCCGCCGCCGAGCCGGGCGGCACCAAGGTGTCGAACCAGCCCACCGGCGTGTGGCTGGACCGCACCGCCGCCATCCAGGGCGTCAACGGCGGCATGGGCCTGCGCGCCCACCTCGACGCGGCCCTGGCGCAGAAGGGCAGCGGCGAGCTCGTCGTCCAGCTGGTGATCTACAACCTCCCGGGACGGGACTGCGCCGCGCTCGCCTCCAACGGCGAGCTGGGCCCCACCGAGATCGACAGGTACAAGACGCAGTACATCGACCCCATCGCCGCGATCCTCGCCGACTCCAAGTACGCGGGGCTGCGGATCGTCACCACGGTCGAGATCGACTCGCTGCCGAACCTGGTCACCAACGTCTCCGGGCGGCCGACGGCCACCGCCAACTGCGACGTGATGAAGACCAACGGCAACTACATCAAGGGGGTCGGGTACGCGCTGAACAAGCTGGGCTCGATCGCCAACGTCTACAACTACGTGGACGCCGGCCACCACGGCTGGCTCGGCTGGGACGACAACTTCGGCGCCTCCGCGGACATCTTCAAGCAGGCGGCCACCGCCGAGGGTTCCACGCTCTCCAACGTGCACGGCTTCATCGTGAACACGGCCAACTACAGTGCGCTGAAGGAAGACCACTTCAAGATCGAGGACTCCGTCAACGGCACGTCCGTACGCCAGTCGAAGTGGGTCGACTGGAACCGTTACACGGACGAGCTGTCCTACGCCCAGGCCATGCGGACCAAGCTCGTCTCCCTGGGCTTCGACGCGAAACTCGGCATGCTGATCGACACCTCCCGCAACGGCTGGGGCGGCACGGCCAGGCCGACCGGACCCGGCGCGCTGACCAGCGTCGACACGTACGTCAACGGCGGACGCTACGACCGGCGCATCCACCTCGGCAACTGGTGCAACCAGTCGGGCGCCGGGCTCGGCGAGAGGCCGCAGGCGGCACCGGCCCCGGGCATCGACGCGTACGTGTGGATCAAGCCGCCGGGCGAGTCGGACGGGGCGAGCAAGGAGATCCCGAACAACGAGGGCAAGGGCTTCGACCGGATGTGCGACCCGACGTACACGGGCAACGCCCGCAACGGCAACAGCATGTCGGGCTCGCTCCCGAACGCGCCGCTCTCGGGCCAGTGGTTCTCGGCCCAGTTCCAGGAACTCCTGAAGAACGCCTACCCGGCGCTGTGACGCACAGCCGGCGGTGAGAAGACCGGAGCCGTACGGAACCTCAGGATTCCGTACGGCTCCGGGCCGCGCCGCGCTCAGGAGGGATCGGAACCGCCCTCAGGAGGAGTCCCGCACGATCAGCTCCGTCGGAAGGACCCTGCGCGGCTCTTCCCCCGCCCCCGCCGCGGAACCGGCCCCGGAGGGCTGCGCCGTCTTCTCCGCCCCCTCCGCGATCTTCTGGAGCAGCATCCGGGTCATCGTGCGGCCCATCTCCTCGATCGGCTGGCGCACGCTCGTCAGGGGCGGATCCATCAGACGGGCCACCGCCGAGTCGTCGACGCCGACGAGGGCCACGTCCTCGGGGACCCGTCGCCCGGCCTCGCGCAGCACACCGCGTGCGCCGGCCGCCATCACGTCGGAGGCGGCGAAGACCGCGTCCAGGCCCGGGCTGCGCTCCAGGAGCTCGCGCATCGCCAGCCTGCCACCGTCCTCGGTGAAGTCCCCGTGCGCCACGAGCGACTCGTCGGGCACGAGCCCGGCCTCGGCGAGGCCCGCGCGGTAGCCGCCCAGCCGCGCGCGGGCCACGTACATGTCGAGCGGCCCGCTGATGGTCGCGATCCTGCTCCGGCCGCGTCCCACGAGGTGGGCGACGGCCGCCCGTCCCGCGCCGATGTTGTCGGAGTCCACGTAAGCGACGGGTTCCGCCTCGGAGCGGCGCCCGTTCATGACGACCGGCAACCCCAGCTCCCGGATCCGGTCGGGCAGCGGATCGTCACCGTGGACGGATGCCAGCAGCACCCCGTCCACCCGCTGGGTGGCCAGGTACTGCTCGAACCGCGCCCGCTCCGACTCGGTCCGTACCAGGGTGAGCAGCAGCTGTTTGTCCGCTTCGGCCAGCTCGGCGCTCACCCCGCGGATGAGGTCGAGGAAGTACGGCTCCGCGAACAGCCGGGCCTCGGTCTCCGGGATGACGAGGGCGACCGCGTCGGTCCGGCTGCCGGCCAGCGCCCTGGCCGCCTGATTGGGTACGTAACCGAGCTCGGCGACGGCGCGGGCGACGGCGTCCCGGGCCTGCTCACTCACCCGTGGCGAGCCGTTGATCACCCGGGAGACCGTGCCCCGGCCGACGCCGGCCAGGGCCGCGACTTCTTCCAGGGTGGGCCTGCCGTTGTGCCGTCCGCTCACGCCTCTCGAACTCCCCTCGCTGATCAGGCAGGACAGTGGACCCGCTCCCCGTCCCACGCGGAACAACGGTACGCCGACCAGAGGTGTGGGAGCGCTCCCACACTACCTGCGACCGCCCGCCGACGCCATGGCCGCGTTCAGAACCTGACGCGACTCCCCTCAAAGCGGGGGCGTGACATCCGCCGAACACCTTCCCGTAATGAATCGGCGTTCATCTCTTGACACTCGCACCCGCCAGGCAGCAACCTTCCGGCAACGACGTGGGAGCGCTCCCATACGCCCCTGGCGCACAACGGGCACCACCTTGGACGAGGAGAGTGGAATGCGCACTTCCAGCAGCAGACGCGGACGCCGTACCGCGATCGCCGCGATCGCCGTCGTCGCGACCGGTACGGCCTTGCTCACCGGCTGCGGCGGTGACGGCGACGACGGTGCGGCCGGCGGCGAGAAGATCACGCTGCGGATCGGGACCTTCGGTTCCTTCGGTTACGACGACGCGACCGGGGCCAAGCTCTACGCCGAGTACGAGCAGGCCCACCCCAACATCAAGATCGAAGAGTCGAACGTGGCCGACGGCCAGAAGTACTGGGACACGCTCAAGCTGCGCCTCTCCCGCGACAGCGGCCTCGCGGACATCCAGGCCCTGGAAGTCGGCTACATCGCGGAGGCCACCGGGCCGGCCATGGCGGGCAAGTGGGTCGACCTCGGCACGACGGGCGGTTCGGACCTCGGCGCCTTCCTCGACTGGAAGGTCAAGCAGGCCACCACGGGCGACGGCAAGGTCATCGGCCTCGGCACGGACATCGGCCCCATGGCCATCTGCTACAACAAGGACCTGTTCGCCAAGGCCGGCCTGCCGACCGACCGCACCGAGGTCGCCAAGCTCTGGACGGGCGACTGGGCGAAGTTCATACAGGTCGGCGAGACGTACAAGAAGAACGCCCCGGCCGGGACCGCCTTCCACGACTCCGCGAGCGGCCTGTTCAACGCCGTGGTCTCCAGCGAGCCGGTGCAGTACGCCAACGCCAAGGGCGAGCTGGACTACGAGAACAGCCCCGGCGTGAAGAAGGCCTGGGACACCGCCGTGGCGGCGGCCAAGGGCGAACTGACGGCGAAGCTGCGCCAGTTCGACGAGAAGGGCACCTGGAACGCGGCCTTCAAGAACTCGACGTTCGCCACGGTCGCCTGCCCGAGCTGGATGACGGGCATCATCAAGGACCAGGCGGGCGCCGAGAACCAGGGCAAGTGGGACATCGCCGCGCCCCCCGTGGCCGGCAACTGGGGCGGTGCGTTCCTCACCGTGCCGAAGTCGGGCAAGCACACCAAGGAGGCGGCCGAGCTCGCGGCCTGGCTGACCGCGCCGGCGCAGCACGCCAAGGTCTTCGGCGTGAACGGCAACATCCCGTCCTCCAAGGACACGCTCACCTCCCCGGCGGTCCAGGACGCCAAGCTGCCGTTCTTCGGTGACACCCCGGTCGGCAGGATCTACTCGCAGGCCGCGGCCGGCATCACGCCCGCCCCGATCAGCCGCTGGGACGGCCAGGTGAAGACCTTCCTCACCGACAACGGCATCCTCGACATCGAGCAGCGCGGCACCGACCCGGCGAAGGCCTGGGAGAACGTCAAGAAGCTGGTCGACGACAAGATCGATCAGTAGCGGGGATCGCGCGCGGCCCGCCGCCTGCGGGCGGCGGGCC
>NZ_JBHWVM010000040.1:0-64739 GCF_042736805.1 Streptomyces sp. NPDC060031 | reverse complement strand
AATCCACACCGAACCCGGAAGGCCCTCACCCGTTCAAGACTCCTCAGCCGAGACCTCGATCACCCGTCCACAACCTCCCGGGGCAATACAGCTAGCCCCTCCCCCGCCCGGCGGGGGCCCCTTTGCGCTCGCGGCGGTCCCTGCGCTCGATCAGCCCTCGCACGACCCGTACCAACTCGGCGGGCTCGAAGGGCTTGGCGAGAAACGCATCCACCCCGGCGGTGCTCCCGGCCTCCACCTCGTGCTGCGTACAGGCACTGACGATGGCGACGGGCAGATGCCGCGTCCGCGGATCGGCCCGCAACTGCGCGGCCGTCCCGAACCCGTCGAGCCGGGGCATGACCACATCAAGGGTGATGACATCGGGGCACACGCGGTGCACGACGTCCAGGCACTCGACACCATCGTTCGCGGTCACGACCTCGAAGCCCTCCAGCTCGAGATTGACCTTGATCAGCTGCCGGATGACCTTGTTGTCGTCGACAACAAGCACCCGGCCCGAGGCGCCTGACACAACTCGAGAGTAGGTCCGCCCCGGCCCCCGCGTCCGGGTTTTTGCCACTTCCACCCCCTCCGAGCGACCCACCCCCCTCTCCCCCGGAAACGGGTTCCTGATCACCCCACGGAAGCTGGTAGTGTTCAACCCGTCGCCGCAAAGCGAACGACGCGCCCCCGTAGCTCAGGGGATAGAGCAACGGCCTCCGGAGCCGTGTGCGCAGGTTCGAATCCTGCCGGGGGCACTTCGCAGGAAGTGCCCAAAGACCCCGCCATCAGCGAGTTCGCTGAGACGGGGTCTTCGCGTATGCGCAGCCAACTGCCGCCGTGTGCACCCGTATGACAGCCAGTGCGGCCTATTCGCGGCCTGGCCCTTGCCGGAACTTCGCAGGGCAGCCTGGCCAACGCGAAGGCCCCTGGGATTCACCCAGAGGCCTCGAACCGCGACTGGCCGGCTCTCACTCGCACTCGCGGAGCAGTTCCTCGATGCGGCGGGTGCCGACTTCCTGCGGACCGTCCAAACACTTGGACACGCACGGGGACTTCGGAGCTGTGGGCGGGGGTTCGGTTCGGGGGGTGTGGGAGTGCGGTGCGGCCTCGCGGTTGTTCGGCGGGGCAGGGCATCGGGGTAAGTGGCCGCCGTCGGGGGGCTTGGGGTGGGGGTTCGCGCGCGGGAGCGGGGGACGGTGAGGGGGTGGGCTCATAGCGGGTGCTGATGGAGGCCGGGCCGAGGGGCACCATCGTGCTCAACCCCGGCGATGGCATCGGCCTGGAGGAACACCCCGACATCGCGATGCGCCGCGGCTACTGCTGCGGGATGGACGGCGAACGGGGGCCCAACCTCGTGTGCGCGTGCGGCGCGGTCATCGCCACCCTCTAGCTGGCCGCCGAGGCCGCGGCCATGGGACCCGGGCGCAACGCGCGGGTGTGCGAGGTGTCGGTGGGCGCCGACGAGGCCGTGGAGGCGCGGCTGACCTGCGGCGGGCAGGCGGAGATCCTGCTGCAGTCGCTCGCCTCGGTGCCCGCGCGGTGGTGGGAGCTGCTCGAAGAAGGGGCCGGGGTGGCACTGGTGACCCGGCTCGGCGAGGCCGCGGACCAGGCCGCGAGCGAGGTCGTACGGGCCGTCGACGCGCCGGGCAACGATGCCGAGCGGCGGGCCGGCGAGCTGCTGGCGTCGCGCCGGCCCGGGCGGGACGCGCTGTACGGGGGGTCCGGGCTGGTGCTCGTGGAGGCGTACCCGTCCGCGCCCCACGTGGTCATCGGCGGGGGCGGCGAGCTGGCGGGGATCATCGCCCGGCAGGCCGCGCTCCTGGAGTGGGGCGCGGAGATCGTCGGGTCGGCCGCGGAGGCCGAGAAGGCGCTCACCGACCACCGGGACGCGGCCTGCCTGGTGCTGCTCAGCCATGAGCCGGACTTCGACGTGCCCACCCTGAGGACGGGCCGCGCACTCGGGATCCCGTACGTGGGGGCCCTGGGTTCGCGGCGCACCACGGCCAGGCGCCGCGCGGGGCTGCTCGCCGCCGGGGTGAGCGGGGCGAGGCTGCGTGCGGTGCACGGGCCCATCGGGCTCGATCTCGGCGCGCGGACCCCGGCGGAGACGGCGCTGGCCATCTGCGCGGAGATCCTCGGGGTGCTGGGCGGGCGGGACGCCGGGGCGGGACGCCGGCGGGCTGCGGGACTCCGACGGGCCACTGGGGGTAAGGCGCCGGTCGGGGCCGTCGCCTCCGCCGTCGCAGTAGAGCATTTTGTCGCGGAATGCGGGAAAATAATAGGTATGGAGATGACCCTGACCTACATCGCGGCGGACACGACCCTGACGGACATCGCGTGGTTCCTGGTCGTCGGGCTCGCCGTGGTCGGCTTCCTGCTCGGCGGCTTCTGGCTGGGCAAGCGAGTCCGGGCACAGGAACCCGCGCCCCCCGCACCCGAGAGCCAGCCCCACCTGCCCGACGGCGGTGCGGTCTACGAGGTCCGCGAGGAGCGGGAACCCGTCGAAATCCCCGAGGGCGGCCTGCGCCCGCACGAGATGCAGGGCTACGGCAACTTCGGCTCCACCAGCGCCAGCCACCAGGAGGACGTGCGCGCCGAGCGCGAGTCCGGCTACGAGCACCCCGGCTCTCCCCCGGAGCAGCCTCCCGTGGGCGGTGCGAAGCCCGTCTGACCGGGCCCGACGCCTGCGACTCCTCTGACCTGCGCCACCCCGTAGCGCGGGTCAGAGTTCTGTCCGCAGCCGCAGCACCTCGGGCGGGGGGTGGCGGGCCGAGGCGTGCCGGACCTCCGCCGTCAGCGGAGGGTCGAGCGGGTGGAACGGTACTTCGCCCACTCCGATGGCCGTAACGGTCGCGACGGAAACACCCGCCGCACCGGACCGGGGCGCCGCGCGCCCGGCCACGGCCGCCGCGACCTCCGTGCGCAGCGCCGCCGTCAGCGGGCTCGACACCAGCGGGGTCTCGTCCCCGACCGGCAGTACGAGCACCAGCGCCAGGGGTCGCCGCGGTGTCCCCGTGTAGCCGACCACCGCCGCGTCGCGGACGTTGGTATGCCGGAGCTTCTGCCAGGCGCGCCGCCCGGCCGGGTAGGCCTGGTCCAGCCGCTTGACGACCAGGCCCTCGATACCGCTGGCGGGCAGGGTCTCGTACCAGGTCGCGGCCAGCTCCGGGTCGGTGGTCATCGGCACCGGCTGCAGCGGCGGCCCGAGCGGGAGCAGCAGGTCGACCAGGAGCGCCCGCCGCCGCTCGTACGGGCGCGCGCGCAGGTCGAGCCCGCCCAGCTCCAGTACGTCGAAGGCGGCGTACGAGGCGGGCAGGGTCTGCGCGAGTACGGCGGCCCGCGCGGCCGTCGCGGCGGCCGCCCGGCGCTGCACCAGGGTGAAGTCGGTGCGGCCGGCGTGCCAGACGACCACCTCGCCGTCGAGCACGGTCCCGGCGGGCAGTTGCCGGGCGGCCGCGGCGAGATCGGGGAAGGCGCTGGTGACGATGCGGCCGGAGCGGGCCTGGAGCACCACGTCCTCGGCGGTGCGCAGCACAACCAGCCGGTGGCCGTCGAACTTCGGCTCGTACGCGAGACCGGGCGCGCGCGGGAGGCTGCGCACGGGGGCTGCGAGCGCGACGGTGATCATGACGGCCGCCGCCCCTCCCCGGCCGTTCCGGCCGCCCCGGTCCCCCTGGCCGCCTTGGCCGCCCCGGAGGCCCCGCCCGCCTTGCCCGCCCGGATCGCGGGGAGCTGCCCCGCCCGGTCGGGGTCGGTCAGCGGGCCGAAGAGGTCGCCGTCCCGCGCGAGCCGCGGGGCGATGTCGTCGGCGAGGAAGACCAGGTCCTCGGGGGCCCGGCAGGCCTCGACCTCGCCCCAGGAGACGGGCGCGGAGACGGTGGGCAGGGCGCGGGCGCGCAGGGTGTAGGGGGCGGCGGTGGTCTTGGCGGCGGCGTTCTGGCTGTGGTCGACGAAGACCTTGCCGGGGCGCAGCGCCTTCGCCATGCGGTGCACGACGAGGTCGGGCAGCTCGCGCTCCGCCTCCTGCGCGAGGGCCTTCGCGTACGCCGATACGCGGTCGGACGGGGTCGGCTCCAGGGATACGGCCAGGTGCATGCCCTTCGAGCCGGAGGTCTTGGCGTAGGCGGGCAGCCCGTCGGCGGCGAGCCGGTCGCGCAGCCAGAGCGCGGCCGCGCTGCACTCGACGATCGTGGCGGGCGGTCCGGGGTCGAGGTCGAGGACGAGCCGGTCGGCGACGGCCGGGGCGCCGGCCGGCCACTGCGGGGTGTGGAACTCGACGACCAGGTTCGCGGCCCACATGAGGGTGGCGAGATCGGCGACGACCACCTGTTCGGCGGAGGGGTCCTCGGAGCGGGGAACCGGGGTGGTTTTCACCCAGGCGGGGGTACCGGGCGGCGGATTCTTGGTGAAGAAGAGCTGGCCGTCCGGGCCGTCGGGATATCGCAGGAAGGACACCGGCCGGTTGTGGACGTGGGCCAGCAGCGGACCGGCGACGGTGGCGTAGTAGTGCAGCACCTCGCCCTTGGTGAAGCCGGTCCGCGGGTACAGGACCTTGTCGAGATTGCTGAGCGCGATGCGACGCCCCTCCACCATGGTGATCGGCGTCATACGATGAGATTGCCATGAAACGGGAGGAACCGTGCGATCCATTTGGAACGGGGCGATCTCCTTCGGGTTGGTCAGCATCCCGATCAAGCTCGTCAACGCCACCGAGAGCCACTCGATCTCCTTTCGCCAGATCCACCTGAGCGACGGCGGACGGGTCCGCTACCGCAAGGTGTGCGAGTTGGACGGCGAGGAGGTGTCGGCCGCCGAGATCGGCAAGGGGTACGAGGAGGCGGACGGGTCGATCATCCCGATCACGGACGAGGACCTGGCGCGGTTGCCGATCGCGACCGCCAAGACGATCGAGATCGTGTCGTTCGTGCCGGCCGATGACATCGATCCGTTGCAGATGGACGCGGCGTACTACCTCGCGGCGAACGGGGCGACTGCGGCGAAGCCGTACACCCTGCTGCGGGAGGCGCTGAAGCGGAGCCGGAAGGTCGCGATCGCCAAGTACGCGCTGCGCGGCCGGGAACGGCTGGGCATGCTGCGGGTCGTCGACGACGTGATCGCGATGCACGGGCTGTTGTGGCCGGACGAGATCCGGGCGCCGGAGGGGGTGGCTCCGGAAGGGACGGTGTCGGTGCGGGAGGCCGAACTGGACCTGGCGGACGCGCTGATGGCCACCTTGGGTGAGGTGGAGATGGAGTCGCTGCACGACGACTACCGGGATGCCGTGGAGGCGATGGTCGCGGCGAAGGCGGGGGGCGCCTTCGAGCCGTCGGAGGCGGTGGTGGAACCGGCCGGCGGGCAGGTGATCGACCTGATGGCGGCGCTGGAGAAGAGCGTACGGGAGGCCAAGGCGTCCCGCGGGGAGGGCGGTTCGCACGCGGGAGCGGGGGCGGAGGCGGAGGTCACGCCGATCCGGCGCAAGCCGGCGGCCGCCCCGAAGGCGGTGGGCGGAAAGAAGTCGACGGCGGCGGGCAAGAAGGCGGCCCCGGCCGCCACCAAGTCCACTGCGGCCGCCACCAAGTCGACCGCGGCCAAGTCCACTTCGGCGAAGAAGAAGACGACCGCCGCGACGGGAGCGGCGGCCAGGAAGACCACGGCGGCCAAGACGGCCAAGGTGACCGCGAAGAAGACCGCCGCACCCCGCAAACGCACCTCGGCCTGAGGCTCGCACCCACGCCCCCGCCCACGCCAGCTCCCGCTCCCACGCCCGAGTGCGCGGCTACCGCGCCCCGGGACCCCGCCAGGTACGGCGGTCGCGGGCAAGGGCGAACAGGGCTTCGACGTCCGGGAGTTTGAGGGTGGTGGCGGCCTCCGTGAGGTACGGGGTCACCGCGGGGGCTTGCAGGACGCGGACGTCGCGGACGCTCGGGGTCACCTCGACGCGGGAGGCGTCGACCAGGGCCAGCACCGGGGTGACCGGGGCCGTCAGGACGCGGGTGGCGTAGCGCGCGGCGAGGCGGGCCCGGCGCGGATCCGGGCGGGGTCCGGCGCGGCCGACCGTGAGCAGGAGGTCGCCGACCTGCACCCGCTGGCGCCGGCCCGGGACCGTGAGGACGCAGAAGACGCCGGGCGGGCCCAGGAGCAGGTGGTCGATGCGGCCGACGCCCGGGACGTCGAGGGAGTGCAGGGATCTCCAGCCCCGCGATTCCGGCAGGGCGTCGAGGATCTCCCCCATTCGCTGCTGGGCCGTGAGGTCCTGGCGCAGCCGGTGGCGGGCGCGGGCGCCGGACGTGCCGTGTTCGAGCTCGCCGAGCAGGGCCTCCCCCGGGCGGTTCGGGGCCAGGTCCTCGTCCGGGGGCAGGGCCAGGCGGCGCAGGTCCGCGGCCGAGGGGACCGGGGGCGGGCCGATCGAGACCGTCCCGCTCAGGTAGGGGCGCAACACCGCCAGTATCTCCTCCCGGCGGTCGTCCGCCAGGACGCTGATCCGGTTGGTCTGCCGGTCGTACCAGGCCACCGCCTGTCCGTCGGGCAGGTTGACGTACAGCCGGCCGCGGCCGGGCCGACCGCTGGGCAGCACCTTCAGTTTCCGCATCGCCCTCACCCCCGCCGTCCATGGGAGCAGCCCGGCCGCCGCGCGGCAATCCCCCGGTGGTGTAACGACTCCGCCGGGACGCTGCTGCCCCGCTGTTACAAAACCAGTGCCCCACTGCAACGGCCGGTGCCTACGTTGGTGCCACCTGGACATCCCAGGGCGTCACCAGCACCGAAGGACTCCCCCGTGAGCACCGTCCGCCGCCGCACCCTCGTTCGCGCCGCCGCCGTGACCGCATGCGCCGCCGGTCTGCTGACGCTCCCGACCGCCGCCGCGCTCGCCGAAGGGGTGCCGGCCGCCTCCACCGCCTCGCAGCGGACCCTGGTCAAGACCCTCGCCCTCGCCGACGGCGTCTCCAGGGCCAACGTCTACCGCACGGCCAAGGACGCCTACCAGGCCGACGTACTGACCGCGGAGGGCGCCAAGGCCGCCACGGTGAACAGCCGGGACGGCTCGACCGGCTACGGCGACGCCGGTGACCTGCACCTCGCGCTGCGGCCCGACGGGATGCTCAGTTCCTGGGTCGGCGACACCGTGCCCGTCGGCAGCGCCGGCAACCACGTCGTCACGCACAAGACCGGGACCCGCGACGGCAAGGTCACGCCCGCGTCCGTGCCCGCGCCCGGCTCCAGCTCCGGCTTCACTTCCGGCTCCGGCTCCGTTTCGGGCTCCGGCTCCGTTTCGGGCTCCGCTTCCGCCGCAGTGGCCGGCGGGACCGTCGAGGCGCTGCGGCTGAACACCCTGGCCGACGGGCCGGGCGGCGGCCTGTTGCTGCTCGCGGCGGGCGCCGGCATCACCGCGGTCGGCGCCGCCGGACTCGGTTTCGCGATGCTGCGCCGCGGCCGTACGGACGGCTAGGGACGGAAAGAGGCGGAGCGGACCGGCCCAGGCTTGACCTGGGCCGGTCCGGGCGGCGCCCTCCCGCGCCCCCCGCGGGTCCGCCGCCGCGTCGGCCGGGCGGGCCTCGCGCGCACAGAGGGCGTACCTCTGCTTACTGTTGACGCGACGCAGGGTCATGCCCCGGAGAGGAGGACGTACGGGTGGCGAGTTCCCCTCCCTTCCGCTTTCCCGTCCGGTTCCCCGTGCGCGCCCGCGCGGCCCTGCCCGCGCTGCCCGTCCTGCTGCTGCTCGTGACGGGCTGCGGCGACACCGGGGGCCTGGCCAACGCCGGTCCGACCCCGACCGCGAGCGGGCCCGTACATCTGTGGCCCGGGCGCAAGGGGGCCTCCGTACCGCCCGCTGATCCGGGGGGCGCGCCGCCCGAATACGTGCCGGGCATCGCGCCCGTGCAGGACCAGAACGTGCACGGCATCGACCCCGTCACCCTGGTCCAGGCCGAGGTGCGGGCGCGTCCGAAGGCCGATGTCGGCCCGGACGGGATGCCCCGGAAGACCGCCGACGCGATCAAGGAGTGCGGGGAGGACGGGGCGGAGCCCCAGGACTGCCCGGTGCTGACGCCGTACTACCGGGACCTCACCGGGAACGGCAAGGACGAGCTGATCGTCGGCGTCCGGCTCCCCGAGGACCAGATGTCCGTACGGGTGTACACGGCGGACGCCGACGGGCGGCTCAACCGGATCATGGCGACCACCCAGACCCTGATCAGCGTGGAACTGGCCGGGCGGGACGTGATCCTGCACATGCCGAGCGGGCTCGGCGGGTACGAGCTGATCAACGCCTGGTCATGGGACGAGAAGCAGCGCAGCATGCTGCCGACGCGCGAGCAGATCGTACGGATGCCGGCGGGCGGCGCGAGCGGGCCGGGCTCTCCGTGAGGCTCCGGCTGCCCGCCTGGACGGCCACGCTGACCTGGAAGTCGGCGTGCTTCATCGTGGTGATGTGCTGCTCGCTGGCGGCGGTGGTGGGTGCGCTGGTGCACGTCGAGGTGACGCGGCAGACGGTCGCGACGGCGCGGGACAAGGCGCTCGGCAAGCTGCACGACGCCTCGCGCGCGTACCAGGCGGGCGAGGCGCTCCCGCCGGAGTCCGGGCTGGACCCGGCCGAGCTGCCGGCCTCGCTGCGTGCGCTGGCCCTGTCCGGGCACCGCGGCACGATCGTGGCCGACTATGAGGACCGGCCAGTGATGTGGGCGGCGGCGCCGGCCGACGGGCGGGCGCTGGCCACCACGGTCGACTACGGGCAGAGCGCGCGGACGATCAGCGGGCTGGACAACGCGATCATCGGGTCCTCGGTGCTGGCGATCGGCGGGACGCTGCTGGTCGGCGCGTTCGCCGTGACCCGCGTGACGCGGCGGCTGCACCAGACGGCGACGGTGGCCCGGCGGATCACGCAGGGGGATCTGGACGCCAGGGTCGGGGACGCGCGGACGAAGGACCCCTCGCGGCACCAGGACGAGGTGGCGACGGTCGCGGCCGCGCTGGACACGATGGCGGGCAGCCTGCAGGCGAAGCTGCTGAGCGAGCAGCGGTTCACGGCGGACGTCGCGCACGAGCTGCGCACTCCGCTGACCGGTTTGCAGGCGGCTTCGGAGCTGCTGCCGGAAAGCCGGGCCACGCAGCTGGTGCAGGAGCGGGTACGGACGATGCGCGGGCTGACCGAGGACCTGCTGGAGATCTCGCGGCTGGACTCGGGCAGCGAGGTGGTGGAGACGGACCTGCACCAGCTGGGGCGGCTCGCGCGGCGGGTGGTGCGGGCGGCGGGGGCGGAGACGGAGACGGAGGTCGTCGTGCTGCGGGACGCGCACGTGGAGACGGACCGGCGGCGGCTCGAGCGGGTGCTGGGAAACCTGGTGGCCAACGCGCACAAGCACGGGCGGGGGCCGGTGGTGGTGACGGTGGACGGGCCGGTGGTGACGGTACGGGATCACGGGGACGGGTACCCGGCGTACCTGGTGGCGCACGGGCCGCAGCGCTTCCGCAGTGGCGGGAAGGGGCACGGGCTGGGGCTGACCATCGCGGTGGGCCAGGCGGAGGTCATCGGAGCGCGGCTGGAGTTCGGCGCGGCGGAGGGGGGCGGGGCGGTGGCGATCCTCACCCTCCCGGAGGCTCCGGCGGCCGTTCCGTAGCCCGCGCCCGCGCCTCAAGCGCCGGCGGGGCCGGATTCGGCTGAGGCCGCCTGCGTCAGGGCCGCGGGGTCGGGGGCTTCGACCACGGCCAGCGGGGCTTCGGCTTCGTGCCCGACGGGGTGTAGGCGTACTTCCAGCCCTTCTGGAGGCCCAGCCGCTTCGAGTAGCCCGACGGGACCCGCTCGTACAGCAGCACCGTCGGCGGGCCGCCGTCCGGGGGCGGGACCGGGATCTCGTACCACTTCGGGGGGTGGCCGGTCGGGCCGAGGAGGATCGGCAGGACCCGGCCGTCCATCGGGCCGCCCTCGAAGGGGGTGGGTTGGCTTCTCACCCCTCCAGTGTCACAGGAGGTGAGCGGCCTCGGAGACCACCGGGATCACGCGGCGGGCCAGGACCCCGACCGGGCCGTCCGCCGATTCCAGGGCGAGCGCGGCCCGCGCGGCGGCGGCCGTTTCGGGGTCCGTGGCGGCGGTGGCCGTCAGGAGGGCGATGAACTGGTCCACCAGCCAGTCCCGCAGCGAGTCGACCTGCGGCTGCTTGCCCTCGTCGATCCAGATGAGGGAGGCCGCCTCGACCGCCGTGATCCAGGTGCGGACCATCATGCGCAGGCGGGGCCCGGGCGTCGGAACGGACAGGTGGAAGAGGATCTGTTCGGCGGCCGCGCGGCGGATGCCGTCGACCGTGGCCGTCGTACGGGAGGTCTCGACGACGCTGCCGCCCTGCAGCAGGGCGGCGAAGCCGGCGTCGTGTTCGTCGACGAAGGCGAGGTAGCGGTCCAGCGCCCGGGACAGCCGCTGGGTGAGCGGGCCTTCCTGGGGTTCTGCGAAGCACAGTTCCAGGAGGTCCGCCGCCGAGCGCAGGGCCGCCTCGTACAGCTGCTGCTTGCCGCCCGGGAAGTAGCGGTAGACGAGCGGGCGCGAGACCCCGGCGGCCTCGGCGACGTCGTCGAGGGAGACCTCCTCCGGCACCCGGTGCGCGAACAGCGACAGGGCCGCGTCGAGGAGCTGGGCCCGCCGCTCCTCGACGCTCAACCTGCGGTACGCGCGTACGGTCATGTCCGCAGGGTAACCCCACGCCCCTCGGGTCATCGGGGCATCAGCTCATCAGGCCAGGAGCCCCGAGCTCTTCCACAGCCTCCGGCCGGCCCCGCGCAGGACGCCTATGTCGTCGAGGAAGTCCGTGAGGCGCTTCGCGCCGCTCTGCATCACTTCCCGGCGGTGCCCGCTCGCCTTGACCTGGGCGAGCGCCTCGCGGCGGTCGAGGCCCACGTTGTCGTAGACGGCCGGGTTGACGAAGGCGAGGGAGAAGACGCGGGCGGCCTCGCCGCAGCTGATCCGCGTGAGCTCCTGCTCCCAGCGCGGGGCGGTGAGCATCTGGCGGCGCAGCTCCTCGCGGGCGTAGCGCACGTGCCGGGCCTCCTCGATGACGTGGATGCGCGTCACGCCGCGCACGAGGGGCTGGACGCGCTCGTCCGGGAAGGTGAGGCGCTGCATCCAGTCGAGGATCTCCTCGCCGAGGAGGGTGCAGGCGAAGGAACCCGGGGTCGTGGAGATGGTCTTCAGCACCCGGGCGAGGTTGTGGTTGAGGCGGGAGACCGGGTAGGCGGGGGCGCCGGCCTTTTGGATCATGCGGGCGAACATCATCGAGTGGCGGCACTCGTCGGCGATCTCGGTGAGCGCGTAGCGGACGTGATTGCTGGTCAGGGACTTGTCGTAGATGTGCCGGACCAGCAGCTGCATGAGGATGATCTCGAACCAGATGCCGAGCGAGCCGAGCGCCGCCGCCTCGTGGCGGGAGAGGTCGATGCGCTGCTCCTCGCCCATCTTCTTCCAGAGCGGGGTGTCGTAGAGGGAGAGCAGCTCGGGCGGCCAGTAGTACTTGCCCTCGATCGGCGGGGCGTCCCAGTCGAGTTCCTTGTCGGGGTCGAAGGAGTGCTTGGCCGAGGATTCGAGCAGTCGCTCGGCGATCTGCTCGCGGTCCTTGAGGATGCCGAGCGCGTCCTGCAGGACCCGGCGATCCGTGGGGTCGGTCGTGGTCGTCATGGCGGGGCACCTCGCCCATTCGTTGGATGGATACAGCCGGGGTTACCAGCGGTCACTCCTTATGAGACTGCCTGTCAGCAAGGTCGTCAATCCCCCGCGCACGACTTGTTGACCGCGCGTCTACCAACATGTGACGCTGCCAACTGTCCAGTCTTGTACGGAAGTACGTGACCGAGGGGGGCGTCAGTGTCGACGCACGAGCTCTACACCAACGACCCGGGCGAGGGCGTCTGGCCCGTCCCCGCGTCCGGATCCGCCCGCTTCAGCTGGGAGTACGACGGGGGCCGCGAGCGGCTGCTCGCGCTCTACCAGAAGGGCAAGGACAAGCAGTGGGACGGTGCCAAGCGCATCGACTGGGACCTGGAAGTGGACCCGTACAACCCGCTCGGCACCCCGGACGAGGCCCTGACCCTCTACGGCACCCGGCACTGGGCCAAACTCACCGAGAAGGACAAGGGTGAGCTTCGCCGGCACTACACCGCCTGGAACTTCAGCCAGTTCCTGCACGGCGAGCAGGGCGCCATGGTGTGCGCGGCGCGGATCGTCGAGTCGGTGCCGGACCTGGACGCGAAGTTCTACTCCGCGACGCAGACCATGGACGAGGCCCGGCACGCCGAGATCTTCGGGCGCTTCCTGCACGAGAAGGTCGGGATGCTCTACCCGATCAACGGCAGCCTGCAGGGGCTGCTCGGCGACACCCTGCGCGACTCCCGCTGGGACATGCCGTACCTGGGCATGCAGGTGCTCATCGAGGGGCTGGCGCTGGCCGCCTTCGGGATGATCCGCGACACGACCGACAAGCCGTTGCCGAAGCAGATCCTCGCGTACGTGATGCAGGACGAGGCCCGCCACGTGGCCTTCGGGCGGATGGCGCTGCGGGACTACTACAAGCAGCTGACGGACGCAGAACTGCGGGAGCGCGAGGAGTTCGTGATCGAAGGCTGCTACCTGATGCGGGACCGGCTGCGCGGGGTGGAGGTGCTGGAGAACTTCGGCATCCCGAAGCGGGAGGCGGAGCAGTTCAGCGAGGAGTCGGAGTTCCTGCACCTGTTCCGCAAGCTGCTGTTCAGCCGGATCGTGCCGTGCGTGAAGGACATCGGACTGTGGGGCGAGCGGCTGCAGAAGGCGTACCTGGAGATGGGCGTCTTCGACATGGGCGACTCCAACCTGGACCTGCTCATGAGCCAGGACGAGGAGATCGCCGAGGCCCTGGACCGCGAGCGCTTCAGGGCCGAGGAGGAGGAACGGGTGGCGGAGGTCCGGGCCGCCATCGCGGAGGGGTCCGAGGCCTGAGCCCGGCCGGGAGCCCCGGCCGGGGCAGGAGGCCGGGCGGGTCCGCCCGCCCGGCAGCAGCGCCTACGCCGACCGCTGCGGCTGCGGCTGCGGCTGCGGCTCCGGCTGCGGCTCCGGCGTCGGAGCCGCCGGGAAGGGCGTGCGCAGGGTGAAGGCGTACGGCGTCGGCCCGTGCTCGCGCAGGTGCAGCAGGCGCCGCTCGGCCTGCGCCACCGTCGGGCGCTCGCCCGCCGGGACCCACCACAGGACCGTCGCCGCCTCGGCGATCTGCTCGAACCACTCCCGCCGGCGGGCCATCAGCTCGCGGTGCCGCCCCTGGTACATGAAGGCCGTCAGGGCGTCGGTGTCCCGCCACACCGACATGTTCACCAGGATCCACTCGTCGCCGAAGAACAGCACGTCGGTCGCGTCGCCGCCCTCGCCCTGGAGCCGCCACAGGAAGCCGTCCGCCGCGTCGGCCACCGCGTTGACCGGCTCCAGCCCGTCCACGAAGCCCTTCAACTCCGCCGAGTCGAGCCGGTACTTGAGTCGGGACATGTTCGCCTGGGCCAGTTCGTGGGTCATGCCGCCAGCGATACCACCCGGGCCGCCCTGGCCGCCGGGCGTTTCACGGAGCGGACGGCCCGGCCCCGTACAGCGCGGCCTCCATCACCGCCCGCGCGATCGGCGCGGCCGCGCTGTTGCCGCTGATGCCCCCGCGGTCGGCCGCCGCGTCCTCGACCACCACCGCCACCGCGACGGCCGGCAGCGGGGCGCCCTCGGCCTTGGCCCAGGAGATGAACCACGCGTACGGGGTGCCCGCGTTGCCGACCCCGTGCTGGGCGGTGCCGGTCTTGCCGCCGACCACCGCGCCCGGGATGGCGGCGTTGCGGCCCGTGCCGTTCTCCACCACCCGGACCATCAGGTCCTGGAGCCGCATCGCGGTGCCCGGGTTCATGGCCCGGCCCCTGCTGCGCTGGTCGGAGCGGCGGACCTGGTCGCCGTCGTCCTGCGTCGTACGGTCCACGAGACGGGGCGACTTGAGCTCACCGCCGTTGGCCACGGCCGCCGCCACCAGCGCCATCTGCAGCGGCGTGGCCGTGGTGTTGAACTGCCCGATCGAGGACAGGGCCAGCTGGTCCGGGCTCATGTCGGTGTCGAAGTTCGACCGCGACACCCAGGACGGCACCCGCAGCGTCTCGTCGTCGAAGCCGAAGCGCCGCGCCGCCTCCACCATCCCGCGCAGGCCCACCTGTACGCCGATCTTCGCCATCACCGTGTTGCAGGACCACTGCACCGCGTCCGCCATCGAGGCGTCCTGGCAGCCGGTGCCCGCGTTCGGCAGCAGGGTGCTGGTCCCGGGCAGCGGGTAGGGGTCGGGGGTCTGCGTCGGCGCGTCCACGTCGGTGACCACGCCCGCGTCCAGCGCGGCCGCTGCCGTCACGATCTTGAAGGTGGAGCCGGGCGGGTAGGTCTCGCGCAGCGCCCGGTTGAGCATCGGCTTGGCCGGGTCCGCGTTCAGGCGCTCCCAGGCCGCCTTGACCCCGGGGCCCGTCCCCGAGAGCAGCGCCGGGTCGTACGAGGGACTGCTGACGAGCGCGAGGATCCTGCCGGTCGCCGGCTCGACGGCCGCCACCGCGCCCCGCTTGCCCCCGAGCCCGGTGTACGCGGCGGCCTGCACGGCGCCCCGGACGGTGGTGACGGCGTTCCCGCCGCCGGGGCGGCCGCGCGACAGCTCGTACCAGAGCGGGAAGGCGGAGAGGCCGGGATCGGTGCCGGAGAGGATGCCGTCCTCGGCGCGCTCCAGGAAGCTGGTCCCGTAGGTCTGCGAGGAGAAGCCGGTGACCGGGGCGTAGAGCGGGCCGTTCTTGTACGTCCGCTCGAAGCGCAGCAGCTGGCGGCTGTCGCGGGAGCCGGTGACGGGCCGGCCGTCGACCAGGATGTCTCCGCGGGGTTCGGCGTAGCGCTCGATGGCGGGGCGTTTGTTGGCCGGGTTCGCTCCATAGGCGGCGGCCTCCCAGACCTGCACGCGGGCGACGTTGACCAGCAGGGCGACGAGCAGCAGGGCGCAGAAGTACGCGCACCAGCGGATGTAGCGGATCACGCCGCACCGCCTTCCGTCGCGGGTTCCTGGGCGGGTCGGGGTCGGCGGGCGCTGTCGCTGAGCCGGATGAGCAGGGCGACGATGATCCAGTTGGTGACGACGGAGGAGCCGCCCTGGGCCAGGAAGGGCATGGCCATGCCGGTGAGCGGGATGAGCCCGGTGACGCCGCCCGCGATGACGAACACCTGGAGGGCGACGATCGAGGCGAGCCCGGTCGCCAGGAGCCGCCCGAAGGGGTCGCGCAGCGCGAGGCCGGCGCGGAAGCCGCGGGAGACGAGGAGCCCGTAGAGGAGCAGGATGGCGGTGAGGCCGGCGAAGCCGAGCTCCTCGCCGGCGGTGGCGAGGATGAAGTCGGACTTGGCGGCGAAGCCGATGAGGAAGGACTGGCCGTGGCCGAGTCCGGCGCCGAGCAGGCCGCCGGCCCCGAAGGCGAAGAGGGACTGGGCGAGCTGGCCGGGGCCGACGCCCCGTTCGATGGAGGCGAAAGGATTCAGCCAGTCGTTCACACGACTGTGCACGTGCGGCTCGAAGGTCCCGACGGCGTACGCGCCCACGGCGGCCAGCAGCAGTCCGATCGCGATCCAGCCGATCCGCCCGGTGGCGGTGAACAGCATGATCACGAACAGTCCGAAGAACAGCAGCGAGGTCCCGAGGTCGCGCTCCAGCACGAGCACGCCGACGCTGAGCAGCCAGATCGCGAGGATCGGACCGAGGACGCGCCCGGGCAGGAGCTTGAGCTTCCAGAACAGCCGGCGGCCGGTGAGCGCGAGCGCGGTGCGATTCGCCGCGAGGTAGGCGGCGAAGAAGACGGCGAGCAGGATCTTGGCGAACTCCCCCGGCTGGAAGGAGAGTCCGGCGAACCGGATCCAGATGTGGGCGCCGTTGACCGCCGGGAAGAAGACGGGTACGAGCATCAGCGCGAGGGCGGCGGCCACCGAGAGGTAGGCGTAGCGCTGGAGCACGCGGTGGTCGCGCAGGGCGGCGACGACGAGGACGAAGAGCGCGAGCCCGAGGGCGGACCAGCGCAGTTGCCCGCCCGCGGTGAGGTGGCCGGGGGTGGTCGCGTCGAGGCGCTGGATGAGGACGAGGCCGAGTCCGTTGAGCAGGACCGCGATCGGGAGCAGGAGCGGATCGGCGTACGGGGCGCGCAGCCGCACGGCGAGGTGCGCGGCCAGGGCCGCGACGGCGAGGCCGCCGGCGTAGTGGGCGGCCTCGCGGGGGACGCGGCCGGTGGTGGCGAGGCCGACGTAGAGGTGGCCGAGGACGGCGATCAGGACGGCGCCGGCGAGGAGCGACAGCTCGACGCCGCGACGCCTGGGGGCGCGGGCGTCGGGGGGTGGCGGCGGGGCGGGGTCCGCGACCTTTGCCGTCAGAGCGGTCATACGGGGAAACGTAGCAAGCAGGCGGCCTCTATGTCCGGTTATGTCATAGTGTGCCGAAGAGTCGTCAGAACCGGTCGGAATCAGGAGCCGAGCCTCATGGGACCTGTGGAATTCATCGTCCTGGCCTTTCCGGAGGAGCAGCTGCGGGTGCCGGCGGTCGAGGCGGTGATGGGACTGCGCAAGACCGGGGTGGTGCGGCTCATCGACGGGCTCGTGGTGACGAGGACGGCGGCGGGGGAGGTCCTGGCCGCCGAGTTCGACGAGTTCGTGGAGCTACGGGGCCTGCTGACGGGTCGTGACGCGGCCCGGCTGATCGGGCCGGAGGACGTACAGGAGTCGGCGGGGCTGCTGGAGCGCGGGAGCTGCGCGCTGCTGCTGGTGGTCGAGCACGTGTGGGCCGAGGACGCGGCGATCGCGGTACGGGCGGCGGGCGGGCGGATCGTGGGCTCGGTCCGGATCCCCGTGGACCGGGTCCCGGCCGATCCCCGGATGGGCGCGGTCTGATGTTCATCCGGCCGGTGCGGGTCACGGTGCGGTCGGCGGACCGCCCCGCGGGCAGCCCGCTGCTGCGGGGGCTGCTGGCGCGGGCGGCGGGCGCGGCGGAGGGCACGGTACGGGCGGATGCGCCGCGGCGCGGGGTGCGGTGGATTCCGGCGGGGGCGGTCGAACCGGCCGAGCCGGAGCCGGGTGAGCCGGAACCGGCCGCGCCCTGGGAGCCGGAGCCCGGGGAGCCGGAGCCCCGGGAGCCCGAGCCCGTGGAGCCCGAGCCCGTGGAGCCCCCGGAGGCGGGGCCTGCGGAGCCGCCGCGCGGCGGGCTGGCGGTGGAGCTGCGCCAGCTGGCCGACCTGGCCCGGGAGGGCCTGCTCACTCCGGAGGAGTTCACCACGGCCAAGGCCCGCCTCCTCCACCCGTAGCCGGGGCTCCGCCCCGGACCCCGCGCCTCAAGCGCCGGCGGGGCTGGATTCCCCGGCGAGGCCGGACGGGCGCGGGCACACGCCGGGCTCCGCCCGGACCCGCGCCTCAGACGCCGGCGGGGCTGGATTCCCCGGCGAGGCTGAAGGTTGCCGGGCGGAAGCGCCCGGGCGGCGCGGGACGGCGCGGCGGCTCCCGGCGCGGGATACGCCGGACGGGTGGCCTCGGGGTGGGCCGGGGGTTCGGGTGGGGGATTTGTCATACCGGGCGTGGCAGCATCGCGTGCCGGAGGTGATCACATGTCAGGTCGGCTGTTCCGCGCCGCCTGCGTTGCCGTGGTGCTCGTCGCGACCGCATCGGCCGGCGCCCGCGCCGAACCGGCCGCGCCCGCCGAACCCGTCGGCGTCCTGCTCACCCGGCTCCAGGGGCTCTACCAGAAGGCCGAGCAGGCCGCCGAGGCGTACAACGCCGCCGAGGTCGCGCTCACCGCCCGGCAGGGCGAGGAGCGGCGGCTCGGCGTCGAGCTCGGCAGGGCCCGGGGCGCCGTCGGGGCCGAGCAGGCCGTCGCCGGGCGGCTGGCACGGGAGCAGTACCGGGGGGCCCGCGGGTTCTCCCCGTACGCCCGGATGCTGTTCTCCGGGGACCCCCAGAGCGCCCTGGACCAGCGCCGCCTCGCTGCCCGCGAGGGCGCCCGCCGGGCCGGCGTTCTGGCCCGCCTCACCCGGGGCGAGCGGCAGGCCGACGCCCTCGCCACCGCCGCCCGCAAGGCCCTGGACTCCGAGCAGCAGCTCACGAAGGAGCGCAAGCGCCACCAGGACGAAGTCGCGCTCCAGCTCAAGGAGGTGGAGAAGGTACTGGCCTCGCTCACCCCCGAGGAGCTCACCCGGCTCGGCACCCGGGAGGCCGAGAACACCGCCACCGCGCAGCGGGAGCTGCTCGATTCCGGCAAGCTCGGCACCACGCTCCGCACGCCGACCGCCGCCGGTGGCACGGCCCTGACGTACGCGGCCGCGCAGCTCGGCAAACCGTACGTCTGGGGCGCCGAGGGGCCGGGGTCCTTCGACTGCTCGGGGCTGACCTCGCAGGCCTGGGCGCACGCCGGGCGCGCGATCCCCCGTACCAGCCAGGAGCAGTGGGCGCGGCTGCCCAAGGTGCCGCTCGACAAGCTGCGGCCCGGGGACCTGGTGGTGTACTTCCCCACCGCCACCCACGTGGCCCTGTACGTCGGGGACGGGAAGGTGATCCAGGCCCCGCGGCCCGGGGCCCGGGTGAAGGTCTCGCCGATCGCCGCGAATCCGCTGCTGGGGGCCGTACGGCCCGATCCCGACGGTGCCCCGCTCGCGGACTTCACCCCGCCGCCGCTGCCCGAGGCGGCCGCGGCGGGGGACGACACCGGCTACTCCGCGGAGGCCGAACCCGCGACCTCGGCCAGGTAGCCCGCCGCGTCCTCGGGGTCGTAGAAGTACGCGTCGAAGTCGGCCGGGTTGTCGAAGCCGTTGGCGAAACGGTCCGCCACCGGCTGGAGCTGCCCGGCCGCCCCGATCAGGTTCAGCACGTGCTCCGGCGGGACGCCCAGCATCGCGTTGGTCCACTGGGTCACCGGCTTGCCGGTGGTGAACCAGAACTTGTCGAAGGTCGCCTTCATCCACGCCTCGTCGAACGGCTTGTCCCCGTGCATGAGGATCGAGGAGAGGTACGAGGCCGCGCACTTGGCGGCGGAGTTCGAGCCCTGCCCGGTGATCGGGTCGTTCGCCACGACCACGTCCGCCACGCCGAGCACCAGGCCGCCGCCCGGCAGCCGGCCGACGGGGTTGCGCACGACGGGTGCGTAGCGGCCGGCGAGCGTGGCGCCCGCGTCCGTGAGCTCCACCTCCTTCGCCCGCGCGTACTCCCACGGCGTGAACTTCTCCATCAGCTCCAGCGTCAGCGCGAGGTGCTCCGCCGGGTCCTTCACCCCGTTGAACACGTCCAGCGGACCGCCCGGGAGGCCCTCCCAGAACAGGATGTCCGCCCGCCCCGAGGCGGTCAGCGTCGGCATCACGAACAGCTCGCCCACGCCCGGCACCAGGTTGCAGCGCACGGCCTCGGTCCCGGGGTGCTCGGGGCGCGGCCCGAGGCCGTGCACGTAGCTGACGGCCAGGGCCCGCTGCGGGGCGTCGTACGGGGAGCGCGCCGCGTCCCGCCCGAACATCGACACCAGCTCGCCCTTGCCGGCCGCGACCAGCACGAGGTCGTACGTGCGGGAGAAGAAGTCCAGGTCGGCGACGGACGCGCCGTGGATGACCAACTGGCCGCCGCGCTGGGCGAAGGTGTCCAGCCAGCCCGCCATCTTCACGCGCTGGTCGACGGACTGCGCGTGGCCCTTCAGACGGCCCAGCCAGTCGACGGCGCGGCCGGCGTCGGGGGCGGCGACCGAGACGCCCAGGCCCTGGATCTTCGGGGCCTGCTGCTCCCAGAAGTTCAGCCCGAGGTCCCGCTCGTGCTGGAGCGCGGTGTCGAACATGACCTGCGTGGACATGACCCGCCCGGTGCGGATCTCGTCCGCCGTCCGGTTGGACATGAGGGTGACCTCGTACCCCTTGGACTGGAGTCCGAGGGCGAGCTGGAGGCCGGACTGGCCGGCGCCGACGACGAGTATCTTGCGCATCTCTCACGTTCTCTGTTCGGGAGGGGGCCCTATTCGGGAGTGGCGTCGAGTGCGTGGCCCACCAGGGTCAGCAGGGATTCGACGACGGTGGTGCGGCGCCGCGCGTCCATGATCACTACGGGTACGCGGGGCGGGATGGTCAGCGCCTCGCGCACGTCCTCGGGCTCGTACGAGCGCGTGCCCTCGAAGTGGTTGACGGCGACGGCGTACGGCAGCCCGCAGCTCTCGAAGTAGTCGAGGGCCGGGAAGCAGTCGCGCAGCCGGCGGGTGTCCGCGAGCACGATGCCGCCGATGGCTCCGCGGACCAGGTCGTCCCACATGAACCAGAAGCGCTCCTGCCCTGGCGTCCCGTACACGTACAGGACGAGGTCGTCGTCGAGGGTGACGCGCCCGAAGTCCATCGCGACGGTGGTGGTGTTCTTGTCCGGGGTCGCGGACAGGTCGTCGGTGGGGACGCTGGCCTGGGTCATCACCGCCTCGGTACGCAGCGGGGTGATCTCGGAGACGGAGGACACGAAGGTGGTCTTGCCGACGCCGAAGCCGCCCGCGACCAGCACCTTGACGGCGACGGGCGCACGGGAGCGGTCGTACTGCCAGGGCTGCACCGCCTCGTCGTCCTCGGCCGTGGGGGTTTCAGAGACGGCGAAGACCACTGAGCACCCTTTCCAGCAGCGCGCGTTCGGGACGGCCGGCGCCGTGCCCGGTCCCGTAGACGCGGAGCCTTCCCTGGTCGGCGAGGTCGCTGACCAGGACGCGGACCACCCCGAGGGGCAGCTTCAGCAGGGCCGCGATCTCGGCGATCGTCCGCATGCGTCGGCAGACCTCGACGATGGCGGGCATCTCGGGCATGCGGTCGGGCTTCTGCGGCCGGGACGCGTGGGGATCCAGGGCGGCGACGAAGGTCTCCACCAGCAGGACCTGCGTGACGCGGGTGCGGCCGCCCGTGAGGGAATACGGGCGGACGCGGGCGGGGCGGCGGTCGGCGCCGCGTATCGGCAGCCGGTCGGTGGCCGGACTCCTCACGCTGTTCTCTCCATCGACTGGCGCAGCTCACTGCGGACTTCGGGGGTCAGGACGTGGCCGGCGCGACCGACGAACAGGGCCATGTGGTAAGCGACGACGCTCATGTCGCAGTCGGGGGCGGCGTGCACGCCGAGGAGCGAGCCGTCGCTGATGGCCATGACGAACACGGAGCCGTGGTCCATGGCCACCATGGTCTGCTTCACCGCGCCGCCGTCCATGAGGGCGGCGGCTCCCGCGGTGAGGCTGCCGAGGCCGGAGACGATGGTCGCCAGGTCGGCGGAGGCGCCGCGCGGGCCCTTGGGCCGTCCGGCGGGTGGCCGGTCCGGCTCCGGGACGGGGTCGGAGGAGAGCAGCAGCAGCCCGTCCGAGGACACGACGGCCACGGAGTCGACGCCGGGCACCTCCTCGACCAGGTCGGTCAGCAGCCACTGCAGGTTGCGAGCCTGGCTGCTCAGTCCGTACGTACTGGGCGCGGTCATGTGCGTGCCTCCTGTGCGGTGTCCCCCCGGTCGGTCTGCCCCTGGTGCTGTGCGGTCTCGGCGGCGGCGACGCGCCGCCCGTCCTGGGCGCCCCGGTAGAACCCGCCGAGCCGGCGGCGCAGTTCGTCGGCGTCCACCCGGCGCGGTTCGGTCCGTACGTCGTCCCCGCGCCCGGCGGCCACCACCCGGGGGGTCCGCTTGGGCAGGCCCTTGTCGGTGACGGGCTCGGCTTCGGCCTCGGCCTGGTAACCGGGGGCGGGGTGGCTGCCCTGGCGGGGCAGCCAGTCGTCGTCGGCGGCGGGGGCGTGGCCGTGCGGCTCGGCCTCCGGCGCGGGTTCGGGCACGACCCGCGCGAGCAGCTCCTGCCCGGGGTCCCCCTGGGCCGGGACGGTGAACACCTGGTCCGCGGGCGGCAACTGCCCGCCCCCGGCGGGGAACCCGGACTCCGGCTGCGGCTCCCGGTCCGGCTCGGCCGCAGACTCGCGCTCCCGCGTCGGCTCGGGCGCGGAATCCGCCGCCCGCGGCTGCGGCAAAGGCAGCGGGTCAGTGGTCGGCGCGGCCTCGGACGTCGGCTCCGGCTCCGGCTCCGGCTCTTGCTCCGGCTCGGGCTCCTGCTCCGGCTCCTGCTCCGTCAGGCCGCGGGTCCGGCCCTGGAGCGTGTTCTGGTTCGCCTCCGCGATCGCGCCCGGCAGGTGCAGGGCCGGCGCTCCCGGCGCCCCCAGCATGTGGATCGGCGACACCGGCGGGGTGTCCGGCAGCAGCGCCGCCGGGACGACCACCAGCGCCTCGGTCCCGCCGTGCCGCGCCGCGCGCAGCTCCGCCGTCACCCCGTGCCGCGCCGCGAGCCGCCCGGCCACGTACAGGCCGAGGCCCAGGCCGTGTTCCGACTCGGGCTCCTCGTCGTAGGCCTGCGGCGTGGACAGCCGGGAGTTCAGCGACTCCAGGCGGTCCCCGGTGACCCCGATGCCCTCGTCCAGGACGGACAGCGCCACGTCGCCGGAGGCCAGCAGCCACCCGGACACCTTCACCTTGGCGTCCGGCGGCGAGAAGGTGGTCGCGTTCTCCAGCAGCTCCGCCAGCACGTGCGAGATGTCGTCGGCCGCGTGCCCGGCGACCTGCGTGTACGAGGGCAGTGCGGCCAGGTCGACCCGGTCGTAGCGCTCGATCTCACTGACCGCCGCCCGCATGACGTCGACCAGCGGCACCGCCGCGGCCTGCCCGTGGCCGTGTTCCTGCCCGGCCAGGACCAGCAGGTTCTCGTTGTGGCGGCGCATGACGGTCGCCAGGTGGTCCAGCTTGAACAAGGTCGCCAGCCGGTCCGGGTCCTGCTCCTCGGACTCCAGCTCCTCGATGACCGCGAGCTGGCGCTCCACCAGGCCGAGCGTGCGCAGCGAGAGGGAGACCGAGGTCGTCGACATGATGCGGCGGTGCTCCTCCAGCCCCGCCCGCAGCTGCGCGAGCTCGCCCTCCAGCGCTTCGCGGCCCGAGGCCAGCGCCTCGTTGCGGCCGATGATCCGCCGCCGGTCGGCGTCGAGCCCGGCGATCCGGGTGTGCAGGGAGACCGTCTGGTCGCGCACGGCGTTGAGGTGGCGCACGACCTCGGCGAACTCGTCGTTGCGGCCCGTGAACCGCACCGGTTCCACCGAGCCCTCCGGGGTCGCCAGCCGGGCCGCGCCGCGCCGGAGCACCGAGAGCGGCCGGGTCAGCGAGCGGGCGACGGCCGTGGAGACGGCGATGGTGACCAGGAACAGCACGCCCAGGAAGGCGACGAGGGTCTCCAGCGAGGTGACGTCGTCGTCCCGCAGCGCGGCGAGCGCGGTGGCCCGCTGGCCGGCGAGGGTGGATTCCACCGACCTCATCCGGTCGATGCGGGCGGTGAGCGCGGAGCCGACGGTGGGTCCGTCGAGCCTGCGGTCGGCGCCGGTGAGGGTGGGCCGTTCGGTGAGCCGCCTGAGGTAGTCGTCGGCCGTCTTGACCTCGGGGCCGGTGACGGTCGCGGCGAGGGTCTGGCGTACGTCGGGGCGCGCGGCGCGGGCGAAGTCGTCGAGGGCGGCCTGCTCCCGTACGCGCGCACGCTGGGCGGCGGTGGTGAGTTCGTCCATCACCGCCGAGCCGGGGGGCTGCTCGCCGCGGGGGACGGCCAGCGCGGCGAGCAGCAGTCCACGGGTGGCCGCGGCCTGTTCCACGGCCTGGCCGAGGGGCGCGAGCGGCCGGGTGGTGGCGAGGGCGGCCCCGGCGCGCGGCGGGGTGAGCTCGGCGATCCGGTCGCCGGGGGCGAGGAGCTGCGCGATGACCCCGGCGTAGGCCTGGTGGGCGGCGAGGGCGGTGCCCTTGCCGTCGAGGGCCTCGGTCCGCACGGCCCGGACGCGGCCGATGGCGCGGGCGAGTTCCTCGTCGGCCACGGCCTGGACCTCGGCGAGCTGCCGGTCGGTACGGGCGGCGCGCTCCTGCACGGGGCCCTTGGCGGCGGCGCCGGGGCGGCCCTCGGCCACGTACTCGATGACGGCGTCGCGCTCGTCGCCGAGGAGGTGGGAGAGGGTGAGGGTCTGCCGGGTCTGCTCGGCGAGCGTGACCAGGCGCTGGGAGTCGTTCAGGTCCGCCGAGGCGGAGACGGCGGCGGGGGCGCCGGCCGCGAGGACGGCGAGTCCGGCGACGGCGACGCCGACGACCAGCCGGCTGCGCACGCGGACACGGCGTCCTGCGGGGGCGGGCCCGTCGGGGGCGGTGCCGTTCTGTCGAGACCGCTTCTTCTGCACCGGTGCTCGCAATCCTGTACGTGTGGCTCGTGCTGCTCGTCTACTCGTGTGGCCGAGGTAACGGCCGGTCAACAAGTAAACGCTCCTTGCCCCCTCGTACCGCCACAGACCATCGCAGTGTGTTGGGGAGAGAGCCGCCCATCGCCCACCCGGCCACTCGAAGGAGTGAACATCACGGATGAGTTGGCGGCCAACTCGGCGAGCGGGCGTCAGAGCGCGGCCGTGGACGGGTGGTTGAAAGATCGATGCGGCTTTTGGCAGTATGCCCGCCCACATCCGGGTGGCCCCGCGGTCTCGCTGCGGCCCCACGCGCCCCACCCGTCTCCGGAATTGGTACGGACTTTTCGCGGGCGGAGCCGCGCCGGCAGGGCCCGCCGGGCAGAATGTCCGTATGCGCATCGACCTGGCCTCGGCCCCCGGCAGCCCGGAACGCCCCAATGAGGACTGGCTGTCGGCCGCGATACCCGCGTCGGGCGGCGGCGTACTCGTCGCCCTGGACGGGGTCACCCCGCCGCGCGGGGAGGTGGGGTGCGCGCACGGAGTGCCCTGGTTCGCGACCCGGCTCGGCGGCCGATTGACCGAACTGTCCGGATCGCGGCGGGACATGCCGCTGAGCCGGATCCTGGCGGAGGCCATCGGCGCCACCGCCGAGGCCCACCGCGACACCTGTGACCTTTCTCACGTGCGCACCCCGCAGGCGACGGTGGTCGTGGTGCGCTGGGACGAGGACTGGGTCGAGCACCTGGTGCTCTCGGACTCCGTCCTGCTCCTCCAGGCGCCCGGCGGCGAGGTGACGGCGGTGCTCGACGACCGGCTGGACCGGATCCCGCGCGAGGCGCTGCGCACGGTGGCCGGGGCGGACGCACTGCGCAACGCCGAGGGCGGCTTCTTCACCGCGGCCGCGGACCCGGCGGTGGCCGCGCGGGCGGTCACCGGGCGCACCCCGCGGGCGGACGTGCGGGCGCTGGCGGCGCTCACGGACGGGGCCAGCCGGTGGACGGACACGTTCGGGGAGGGCGACTGGACCGAGTGCCTGGCCGTGCTCCGCAAGGAGGGCGCGCAGAGCCTGATCGGCCGGGTCCGGGCACTGGAGTCGGACCCGGCCCGGCCGCAGGCGCGCGGCAAGCGGCACGACGACGCGTCGGCGGTGTACGCGGAGCTGTAGGCGGGGCGGCAGGCCGGGCGCGGAGCGGCAGGCGGCGGCTACTCGGCCCCCGCGTTCAACTGGTTCAGCAGCCGGGCCAGTTCGGCGACCTCGCCCCGGTCCCAGTCGGCGAGCTTGCGCATGTACTGCTCGCGCCGCGCGCCCCGTACCCGCAGGAACCGCTCGCGGCCCTCGTCGGTGAGTCCGACCAGGAACGCCCGGCCGTCCGCGGGGTCCGGCTCGCGGGCCACCAGGCCCAGCAGCTCCAGGGCGCGCAGCTGGCGGCTCATGGTGGCCTTGCCGACCCCGAAGTAGGCGGCGAGTTCGGTGGCGCGCTGGCGGCCCGCGGCCTCCAGGCGCGTGAGGAGCCCGTACGCGGCCGGCTCCAGCTCGGGGTGCAGGGCGCGAGCCATCTCCCCGGAGGAGGCCCGGGCGCGCCGGAGGAAGACGGACAGCTCCCGCTCCAGGGCTAGGAACTCCTGGTCTTCGCTCCCGTGCACGTCCTGCTCCTTCGGTGGGGTGCGGCGCTCCGGCCGCGTCGGCCCCCAGTATTTCGCAGCGGGCACACCGAGGGCCCGGGGCCCCGCCGTGGGGGTCCCCGGGCCCCTGCGGCGCAGGTCGGGCGAAGGGCGGGCGGAGGCCGGGCGGCGGGGGCCGCGGTCAGGCCGCCGTGGTGAAGGACACCTCCCGCTGGGCGAGCGCGAGCTCCAGGA
Source organism: Streptomyces sp. NPDC060031 (assembly GCF_042736805.1). Classification (NCBI taxonomy): domain Bacteria; kingdom Bacillati; phylum Actinomycetota; class Actinomycetes; order Kitasatosporales; family Streptomycetaceae; genus Streptomyces; species Streptomyces sp. NPDC060031. The sequence continues at coordinate 38,666 of NZ_JBHWVM010000040.1, read as the reverse complement.
CCTGGCGTACATCCGTCACCGGGTGCACCTCCAGCCCCTCCAGCACCTCGGCCGGGACATCATCCAGGTCGGCCTCGTTGCGCTTCGGGATGATGACGGTGGTCAGTCCGGCCCGGTGCGCGGCGAGCAGCTTCTGCTTCACGCCGCCGATCGGCAGGACCCGGCCGGTGAGCGAGACCTCGCCGGTCATGGCCACGTCCGTACGGACCTGCCGCCCGGACAGCAGCGAGGCAAGCGCCGTCGTCATGGTGATGCCCGCGCTCGGGCCGTCCTTGGGCACCGCGCCCGCCGGGAAGTGGATGTGCACGCCCCGGTCCTTCAGGTCGGCCACCGGGAGCTCCAGCTCCGCGCCGTGCGAGCGCAGGAAGCTGAGCGCGATCTGCGCCGACTCCTTCATGACGTCGCCGAGCTGTCCGGTCAGCGTGAGCCCGGCGGCGCCGGTCTCGGGGTCCGCCAGCGAGGCCTCGACGAAGAGCACGTCGCCGCCCGCCCCTGTCACCGCGAGGCCGGTGGCCACGCCGGGCACCGCGGTGCGCCGCTCGGCCGGGTCCTGCGCGGACTCCGGCACGTGGTGCGGCCGCCCGATCAGCGCCCTCAGATCGCCCGCGCCGATGCTCAGCGGCAGCTCCCGCTCGCCCAGCTCGTGCTGCGAGGCCACCTTGCGCAGCAGCCGCGCGATGGAGCGCTCCAGGGTGCGCACGCCCGCCTCGCGGGTGTACTCGCCCGCCAGCTTCCGCAGCGCCTCCTCCTGCAGGACGACCTCCTCCACGCCCAGCCCGGCGCGCTCCAGTTGACGCGGCAGCAGGTGGTCGCGGGCGATGACGACCTTCTCGTCCTCGGTGTACCCGTCGAGCCGGACCAGCTCCATGCGGTCGGCGAGCGCCTCCGGAATGGCTTCCAGCACGTTGGCGGTGGCCAGGAACACCACGTCGCTCAGGTCGAGCTCGACCTCCAGGTAGTGGTCGCGGAAGGTGTGGTTCTGCGCCGGGTCCAGGACCTCCAGCAGGGCCGCGGCCGGGTCTCCCCGGAAGTCGGACCCCACCTTGTCGATCTCGTCGAGCAGCACCACCGGGTTCATCGACCCGGCTTCCTTGATGGCGCGGACGATCCGCCCCGGCAGGGCGCCGACGTACGTCCGGCGGTGGCCGCGGACCTCGGCCTCGTCGCGTACGCCGCCCAGGGCCACCCGTACGAACTTGCGCCCCATCGCGTGCGCCACGGACTCCCCGAGGGAGGTCTTGCCCACCCCGGGCGGTCCGACGAGGGCCAGCACGGCCCCGCCGCGGCGGCCGCCGACGACGCCCATGCCGCGCTCGCCGCGCCGCTTGCGCACGGCGAGGTACTCGGTGATCCGGTCCTTCACGTCGCTCAGCCCGGCGTGCTCGGCGTCGAGCACCGCGCGGGCTCCGCGGATGTCGTACGCGTCCTCGGTCCGCTCGTTCCAGGGCAGTTCGAGCACGGTGTCGAGCCAGGTGCGGATCCAGGACCCCTCGGGCGACTGGTCGCTGGCGCGCTCCAGCTTCTCCACTTCCTTGAGCGCGGCCTCCCGTACCTTCTCGGGCAGGTCGGCGGCTTCCACCCGGGTCCGGTAGTCGTCGGACTCCTCGCCGTCCTTCTCCCCGTTCAGCTCGCGCAGTTCCTTGCGGACGGCCTCCAGCTGGCGCCTGAGCAGGAACTCCCGCTGCTGCTTGTCCACGCCGTCCTGTACGTCCTTGGCGATGGACTCGGCGACGTCCTGCTCGGCGAGGTGGTCGCTGAGCGCCTTGACGGCGAGCCCCAGCCGCGCGACGGGGTCGGCGGTCTCCAGGAGTTCGACCTTCTGGGCCACGCTCAGGAACGGCGAGTACCCGGAGTTGTCGGCCAGGGCCGACACCCCTTCGATCTGCTGGACCCGGTCCACGACCTGCCAGGCCCCGCGCTTCTTGAGCCAGCTGGTGGCGAGCGCCTTGTACTCCTTGACGAGCTCGGTGACGGCCCCCGGCAGCGGGTCCGGGAGGGTCTCCTCCACGGTCTCGCCCTCGACCCAGAGCGCGGCCCCGGGCCCGGTGGTCCCGGCCCCGATGCGGACCCGGCCCCGGCCCCTGATCAGCGCGCCCGGATCCCCGTCGGAGAGCCGGCCCACCTGCTCGACGGTCCCCAGCACACCGGTGCCGGCGTACTTGCCCTCGACCCGCGGCACGAGCAGCACCCGGGGCTTTCCGCTCCCGACGGCGGCCTGGGCGGCCTCGACGGCCCCGCGCACCTCGGCGTCGGACAGATCCAGCGGAACGACCATCCCAGGCAGCACGACCTCGTCGTCGAGCGGCAGCACGGGCAAAGTGAGCGTTACGGACGTCGAACCCATGATCTTCCCTCCGGCAGTCAAGTTGAGCTATGCCGACTCAATGCACGTGCGCCCGCCATTGTTCCCCAACCCCCGTTCGCCCCCGGCGAACGCCGGTTCCGGGGTTGCGGCAGGCGCACCGGGCCGGTGTGCCCGCCGCGCCTCAGCCGAAGGCCGTCCTCGCGAGGGATGAAGGCGGCGCAGCCGTCGTGCTCGAAGCGGGCCCGTCCGTCGAAGGCCGAGGCCGGGTGCGTGCAGGCGCCCCGGTCCCGGCCGAGTTCGCCGCCCGTCCACGGTGCGGCGGGCATCAGCCCGCTCCGGTCAGCGCGGCGGCGAGGCGGGCGACGGGGTCGCCGGTGGCGGGGTGGGCGGAGCGACGGGCGGGCCAGGTGGAGAAGCCGTCGTCCGCCCAGCGGGGCACCACGTGGAAGTGGAGGTGGGGCACCGACTGTTCGGAGCCGGGCCCGTTGGCGCTGAGGATGTCCACGCCGCCGGCACCCAGCGCGCCGCGCATCGCACCCGCGAGGCGCTGCACGAGGCCCATGGTGTCGGCCAGGGTTCGCGGGGGCGTATCGAAGACGTCGGCGTAGTGCGCGGTCGGCACCACCAGGGTGTGCCCGGGCGCGAGCGGGTCCAGCGGCGCGAACGCGCAGGCCACGGGCCCGCGGTGCACCCAGCGGGCCGCGCCGTCCCGGATCAGGCGGCAGAAGGTGCAGTCCATGCGGCCGACCTTGCCGGGGCCGCGGCGCGGGCGCGCTCGGATTTCGCGGCCGGTGGCAGCGCGACCGGTGAGGGGCTCGCAACGCCTCGCAATGCCTCGCAACGCCTCAGCCGTCGGCAGGCGGCAGGCGGCCGGTGCGGGTCGCCCAATGCGCTGGACAGGGGTCGCGGGACTCACCGATAGTGCGCCGCATGGCTTCTCTCGTACGACACCTCACCTTCGACTGCTCCGACGCCTACCGCTTGGGGCAGTTCTGGGCCGCCGTCCTGGACGGCTCGCTCGGCGACGACGACTTTCCCGGGGACCCCGAGGCACTGGTCACGGCGCCCGGCTCCACCCTGCTGTTCGTGACCGTGCCCGACGCGAAGACGGCGAAGAACCGGCTGCACGTGGACCTGCAGCCCCAGGACCGGTCGCGCGACGAGGAGGTCGAGCGGGTCCTGGCGCTGGGCGCCACCCTCGTCGGCGATCACCGCAAGCCCGACGGGACCGGCTGGGTGACCCTGGCCGACCCCGAGGGCAACGAGTTCTGCGTCGAGCGGAGCGCCGCCGAGCGCGGCTCGGCGGGCTAGCCCGCCGCCGAGATGCGGAGGTCGCCCGAGGTGGTCTTCGCCGAGAGGCGGGAGGCGGCCGCCGGGGTGCTGGGGAGGGCGACTTCGCGGTCTCCGGAGGTGGTGGAGACCGCGATCTCGTACGGGGCCGCGGGGACCTTGAGCGTGACGTCACCCGAACCGGTTTCGGCCGTCACCGACTTCGGGGCCGCGGTGAAGTCCAGGCGGGCATCGCCCGAGTCGGAGTGCACCTGCGCGCTCGGGCCGGACAGGCCGGCGGCGGTGATCCGGCCCGAGGAGGTACGGACCTTCAGCGGGCCGGTGATGCGCTCGGCCGTGACCGGGCCGGAGTCCGACGACAGGTCGGCCGAGGCCACGCCGGTCACCGTGATGCGGCCGCTGCTGTTGTCGAGCCGGACCGCGGCGGAGGCCGGGACCTCCAGGCGGTAGTCGATGTAACAGCTGCCGGAGCAGCCGTTGGTGAAGGTCAGCACGCCGCCGGAGACCCGCTGCCCCGGAGCCGGGGCGGTGTCGCCCCGGTAGTGGACGGTACGGCGGACCGTGACGCCCGGGCCGCTGCCCGGGGTGACCTCGATGGACCCGGCCCGGGCATCGGTGACCTCGACCGCGGTCACGCTCTCGCCGATGGTGGCGCCGGCCTCCGTGGTCTTCTTCGGGCCGCCGTCCGTGAACGAGCAGCCGGCCACGGCCAGGAGGAGTCCGGCTCCGAGGGCGGCGATCGCCGTACGGGCGGGGCGGGGTGACGCGGTGAGGGCGGCGAGTGAGGACATGCCCCCGATCCTGGGCGCCGGACCGCCCCCGGCCGATGGGGGCGGTACCCGGGTACGGGGTGGGGCTAACCCCCCGTGGCCACCGGCAGGTCGGACGGCATGCCCCACTCGCTCCAGGAGCCGTCGTACACGGCGAGGTGCGCGCGCCCGCGGCCGTGGCCGTGGCCGTCTTCGTGCCCGGGCCCGTACCCGGCGAGGGTCGCGCCGAGGGCGAGGACGCAGGCGGTCACCCCAGAGCCGCAGCTGAACAGCAGCCGGTCGCGCTCGCCGACCCCGCCGACCAGCGGTTCGAAGGCCGCGCGCAGTTCCGCGGGCGGCCGCATCAGGCCCCCGTCGCCCTGGAGTTCCCCGAAGGGGAGGTTGACCGCGCCGGGCATGTGGCCGCCGCGCAGGCCCGGCCGGGGCTCGGGGGCGGTGCCGGCGAAACGCTCCCGGGTGCGGGCGTCCAGTACGGCGGCGGCCGGGTCCGCCAGGGCCGCCACCACGGCGGCGCTGTCCACCAGCAGGCCGGCGCGCGGCCGGGCGGTGAAGGAGCCGCGCGGGCCCTCGTACGCCGGGCCGTGGGCCTCGGCCTCCCGCCCTGCGGCGAGCCAGGCGGGCAGTCCGCCGTCGAGGACGGCGACCCGGTCGAAGCCCATGGCGCGCAGCATCCACCAGGCGCGGGCGCTGGAGTAGACCCCGGCGCCGTCGTAGACGACCACGGTGTCGGTGTCGTCGAGGCCGAGCCCGCGCATCGCCCCGGCGAACTCGGCGGCGCCGGGCATGGCGTGCGGCGCGGGCGCGTCGTGGTCGGACAGCACCCCGTCGAGGTCGAAGGGCCGAGCCCCGGGGATCCGCCGGTCCGCGCCCCGGTGGGCCCCGACGGAGGCATCGAACACGACGAGCCCGGCCGCCCCGAGCCGCCCCGCCAGCCAGTCGACCCCGACCAACGGCCCGGGCAGCGGCCCGGGCGTGGACCCCGCGATCGGGCCGGGCGGCAGGGTCGCGGGCGCGTCCGGGGCGGGGTCTCGGGGCTCGGCGTTCTCGTGCGCGGGCATGGGCACCTCCGGGGCTCGGCGGCCGCGCCGGTGGGCGGCGGCGGGACGCCTCATCCTCCTGTGCGGCTCCCCCGGCCGCGCAACCGCCCCGGCCCCGTCCCCGGCCCCGGCCCCGGCCCCGGCAGGGCTCACGGGCAGCCGTCCGGCCGGGCGAACACCGCCACCCGGGCGCCCCGCACCTCGGTCACCGAGCACAGGTCGAAGGACGAGACCAGGGTCTGGCGTTTGACCGCCTCCCCCGGGTAGCCGTCCACCGGCTGCCCGGCCGGGTCCAGCAGGGCCACCACCCGGTCCGCCTCCAGCAGCGCCGCCCGGATCTCCGGCGCCGGCCGCTCCGTGCCCTGGAGGCTGCGCGAGGCCGCCGGGGAGCGCTCCAGCGCCACGTCGCGCAGGGACCCGTACACCCGCGGCGAGGACAGCAGCCACTCGCGCCGCCGCGACGGCAGGAACAGCACCGCGTCCCCCGGCCGGGCCCGCTCCCGGACGGCCGCCGCCACCGCGAGCACGTCGTCCTTGCGGCTCTCGGGGGTGCGCAGCCACGCCGACCACCAGCCGAACGGCACCAGCAGCGCCGCCACCAGCAGCCACGGCAGCGGGCCGCGCGCCGCCCCGAGCCGGGCCCCGGCCAGCAGGGCGAGCCCGGCCAGCGCGTAGAGCACGTACCGGTCGACGTACCAGGGGTGCACCAGCGAGACCGCCAGCAGCAGCCCGGGCGGCAGCAGCGCCAGCGGCAGGGCGATGCGCACGAGTTCCCGCGGGGCCGACGCCCCCCGCGCGAGCAGCAGCGCGGCCACCGCGGCCAGCCCGTACGCCGCCCAGTCCTGCCAGCCGGGGCGCCCGAGCCACCCCAGCTGCTGCTGCGCCTGCCGGGCGCTGACCAGGGCCAGCGGCAGCAGCCCGGCCGCGACCGCCCCGGCGCTCCAGCGCCAGCCGCGCGAGCGCCAGGCGGCGAAGCCGTGCGCGGGCAGGGCCAGTACGGCGAACTCGTGCAGCCAGCAGCCGAGCAGCAGCACACCGGCGTACGCCACCCAGCGCTCGCGCAGCATCAGGTACGTCGCCCAGACCACGGCCGCCGCGACGAGGGCGTACGAGCGGCCCTCCTGGGCGTACATCTGCACCGGCGGCGCCACGGCGTAGGCGAGGCCCGCGATCAGCCCGGCCCGCTCCCCCGCCAGCCGGTGCCCGACGGCGGCCACGCCGGCCGCGGCAAGGGCGGTGGCGGCGACGGAGGGCAGCCGCAGCGCCCACAGCCCGCCGCCGGGCAGGCCGCCAGGGAGTCCGGCCGTGTCCCACACCGCGAAGACCCCGTGCAGGAGCAGGTAGTACAGGCCGTGGACGGCGTCGACCTGCCCGAGCAGTTCCCAGAGGCCGCCCAGCGGCCGGTGCGCCGCCTGCCAGGTGACTGATTCGTCACGCCACATGCTGCCGCCGCGCGCCAGACCCCACAGGCCCAGGGCGAGGGCGGCGAGCGGCGGCAGCCAGCGCCAGGGGGCGATGCGGCTGATGTCGGCCTCCGGGTGCTTTCCGTGCGGGTGGTGCGGACTCCATACTCGTGGTTCGGTCCGGCTTCCTGCGGGGGTGGGGTGTGCGAGCGTTTCGAGCGGCCGCGGTGACGGCGGTGCTGCCGGTGGTCCTGGCGCTCGGCGGATGCTCCTCGCAGGGGGCGGACAAGACCGCCCCGGGCGAGGTCACCGCGCACCTGACACCCGGCCGGAGCCCGGGCGAGAACCAGGGCCGGAGCCCGAGCGGCAGCCCGGGCCGGACGCCGGCGCCGGGCGCGAGCCCCGCCCCCCGGGCGCCCGACGCCGACGAGACGCTCGTCCGGGTCACGCGCAGCGGCGGCTTCGCCGGGCGGAGCCTCAGCCTGGTCGTCAAGGGCGACGGCTCGTTCCTGCGGCTCGACGCGCAGGCGAAGCAGACCGGCACCGGCACGCTGTCGGCGGCCGCCCTGGAGCAGCTGCGCGGCGCGCTCCGGGAGGCGGACTTCGCGCACCTGCCCCGGGTCGTCTCCACGGGCGGGACGGTGTTCGACGGGTACGCGTACGCCATCGCGCACGACGGCCGCGAGGTGGCCGCCGACCAGGGGTCGCTGCCACCGGGCCTGGAGAAGGTCATCACGGCGCTGCCCCCCTTCGAGGGGGAGTAGTGCTGTCACCGGAAAAGGTTCACCGTGAACCCGGCCCTCCCCCGTGTCACGGGCTGAAGATTTGATTCCACTTTCTTCGCGGCCCTTGACGGCCCGGCATGTGCCGGGTGCCCGTCCCCCGGCGGGAAGGGCGCCCGCGTCCTCACGCTCCGCGATCGCCCCTGTCCGAACCACGCATAGCCGCAGGCCGGTGCCTCCTCTACGCTGCACCCTTATCACGCGGGATCTTCAGGGGCGGGACATGGAACAGACACACACCACCCACAACGGCGCCGCGGCAACCCCCGGCGCCCAGCGGCGCGTGCTCGTGGTCGAGGACGACCGCACCATCGCCGACGCCATCTCGGCCCGGCTACGGGCCGAGGGCTTCCAGGTGCAGACGGCGTACGACGGGCCGGCCGCGGTGGCGGCCGCCGAGAGCTGGCTGCCCGAGCTGCTGGTCCTCGACGTCATGCTGCCCGGCTTCGACGGGCTGGAGGTCTGCCGCCGGGTCCAGGCACAGCGGCCCGTCCCCGTGCTGATGCTCACCGCCCGGGACGACGAGACCGACATGCTGGTCGGCCTCGGGGTCGGGGCGGACGACTACATGACGAAGCCGTTCTCCATGCGCGAGCTGGCCGCACGGGTCCACGTACTGCTGCGGCGGGTGGAGCGGGCCACGCTCGCCGCGCACGCCCCGCGCGGGGCCACGCTGCGGCTGGGGGACCTGGAGATCGACCACGCGCAGCGCCGGGTCCGGGTGCAGACCGAGGACGTGCACCTGACGCCGACCGAGTTCGACCTGCTGGTGTGCCTGGCGGGGACCCCGCGGGCGGTGCTCTCGCGGGAGCAGCTGCTGGCGGAGGTGTGGGACTGGGCCGACGCGTCGGGGACCCGTACCGTCGACAGCCACATCAAGGCGCTGCGCCGGAAGATCGGCGCGGAGCGGATCCGTACGGTCCACGGCGTCGGGTACGCCCTGGAGACCCCGGCGCAGGCGTGAGCGCGGGGCGCCCGCACGGCGGGGGACTGCGGCCGTTCTCGCCGTTCTCGATCAAGACCAAGCTGGGCACGCTCGTCGTGGTCTCGGTCTTCATCACCACGGGTCTGCTGATGGTGGCGGTGCGCACCGACACCGAGTTCCGCTTCATCACGGTGTTCTCGGTGATCGCCTCGATGCTGATCACGCAGTTCGTCGCGCACGGCCTGACCGCGCCGCTGGACGACATGACCACCGTGGCCCGTGCGATATCCCACGGCGACTACACGCGCCGGGTGCGCGGCGCCGGGCGCCGCGACGAACTGGGCGACCTGGCCTCGACCATCAATCTGATGGCGGACGACCTGGAGGCGGTGGACCGGCACCGCAAGGAACTCGTCGCCAACGTCTCGCACGAGCTGCGCACGCCGATCGCGGCGCTGCGGGCGGTGCTGGAGAACGTGGTGGACGGGGTCTCGGACCCCGATCCGGAGACCATGCGGACGGCGCTGAAGCAGACCGAGCGCCTCGGCCGGCTCGTGGAGACCCTGCTGGACCTGTCCCGGGTGGACAACGGGGTGGTGCCGCTGCGGGCCCGCCGCTTCGAGGTGTGGCCCTACCTGTCGGGGGTGCTCAAGGAGTCCGGGCTGGCGGCCGCCGGGCGGCCGGGGCTGTCCACGGGCTCGGGCGGGCACACCCGCAACGACGTGCACCTGCACCTGGACGTCTTCCCGTCCGACCTGTCGGCCTACGCGGACGCCGAGCGGCTGCACCAGGTCGTGGCCAACCTGATCGACAACGCGCTCAAGCACAGCCCCCCGCACGGCCGGGTCACCGTACGGGCGCGGGCCGGCGACGCGCCCGGGAGCCTGGCCCTTGAGGTCCTGGACGAAGGTCCCGGGATCCCGGAGGCGGAGCGCCACCGGGTCTTCGAGCGGTTCAACCGCGGCAGCGCCCGCGGCGGCGACGGGGGCACCGGACTGGGGCTGGCCATCGCCCGCTGGGCCGTCGGACTGCACGGGGGGCACATCGGAGTGGCCGAATCGTCACGGGGATGCCGCATCCTCGTCACGCTTCCGGGCAGCTCACAGGTGCTGGGTTGACGTAGGGTTCGAGTGGGAAGGACATGATCTCGGCCACACGTCCCGAGGTCCGTCAGGGGTGCGAAGCCACGGGGGCCGCAACCACGGTGGCTCCTGCCCGAACCACGCTTGTTTCCCGCCATTCCAGGCAGTGAAACCCGCCGTTCGATGTGACCTGCACGACGGAAGTCCCGCCCGGTCTGCATCCGACCGTCCGGGAGGCGTAGCCTTTATTCCCGCTGTCCATACCTTGTGAAGCGGAAGAGGGCGGTTGCCGCCGTGTCGCCACAGTCCCCCAGTAACTCGAGCACCACGACCGAAGCAGCAGAGGGCGGGAAGAACCCTGCCTCAGGCTTCGGCGCGAATGAGTGGCTCGTCGACGAGATCTATCAGCAGTACCTCCAGGACCCGAATTCGGTCGACCGGGCCTGGTGGGACTTCTTCGCCGACTACAAGCCGGGTGGCGCTGCCGCTCCGGTGAAGGCCGATCAGTCCGTACCCTCCGCGACGACGACGGAGGGCGCCTCCGCACAGGCCGCCAGCTCTGCCGCCGCCTCGGCCCCGCAGGCCTCCGACGCCGCCGCCACGGGGGCGGCCGACGCCGGACCGTCCTCTGCGCCCGCGCCCACGCCTGTGTCAGCTCCTGCCCCTGCTCCTGCCACCCCCTCTGGTGCCCCTGCTGTGACTGTCACCTCCCAGGCCCCGGCCGCCGCACCGGCCGCCGCCGCTCCCGCTCCGTCTCCCGTAGCCCCCAAGCAGGCCGCGCCCGCCGCCGAGGCCCCCGCGGGCCCCGAGCTGGTGACGCTCCGCGGCCCGGCGGCTGCCGTCGTCAAGAACATGAACGCCTCGCTGGAGGTGCCGACGGCCACGTCCGTGCGCGCCGTGCCGGTGAAGCTGCTCTTCGACAACCGCATCGTCATCAACAACCACCTGAAGCGCGCCCGGGGCGGGAAGATCTCCTTCACCCACCTCATCGGCTACGCGATGGTGCAGGCGATCAAGGCCATGCCGTCGATGAACTACTCCTTCGCGGAGAAGGACGGCAAGCCGACCCTGGTCAAGCCGGAGCACATCAACTTCGGCCTCGCGATCGACCTGGTGAAGCCCAACGGCGACCGCCAGCTCGTCGTCGCCGGCATCAAGAAGGCCGAGACCCTCAACTTCTTCGAGTTCTGGCAGGCCTACGAGGACATCGTCCGCCGGGCCCGCGTCGGCAAGCTGACGATGGACGACTTCACCGGCGTCACCGTCTCGCTGACCAACCCCGGCGGCCTGGGCACCGTGCACTCCGTGCCCCGCCTGATGCCCGGACAGTCGGTCATCATGGGCGTCGGCTCGATGGACTACCCGGCCGAGTTCCAGGGCACCTCCCAGGACACCCTGAACAAGCTGGGCATCTCCAAGGTCATGACCCTGACCTCGACCTACGACCACCGGGTCATCCAGGGCGCGGCCTCCGGCGAGTTCCTGCGCATCGTCGCGAACATGCTGCTCGGCGAGAGCGGCTTCTACGACGACGTCTTCGAGGCGCTGCGCATCCCGTACGAGCCGGTCCGCTGGCTCCGGGACATCGACGCCTCGCACGACGACGACGTCACGAAGGCCGCCCGCGTCTTCGAGCTGATCCACTCCTACCGGGTCCGCGGCCACGTCATGGCCGACACCGACCCGCTGGAGTACAAGCAGCGCAAGCACCCCGACCTCGACATCACCGAGCACGGCCTCACCCTGTGGGACCTGGAGCGCGAGTTCGCGGTCGGCGGCTTCTCCGGCAAGTCGATGATGAAGCTCCGCGACATCCTCGGCGTGCTGCGCGACTCGTACTGCCGCACCACCGGCGTCGAGTTCATGCACATCCAGGACCCGAAGCAGCGCCGCTGGATCCAGGACCGCATCGAGCGCCCGCACACCAAGCCGGAGCGCGAGGAGCAGCTGCGCATCCTGCGCCGCCTGAACGCGGCGGAGGCCTTCGAGACCTTCCTGCAGACGAAGTACGTCGGCCAGAAGCGCTTCTCCCTGGAGGGCGGCGAGTCCGTCATCCCGCTGCTCGACGCCGTCATCGACTCGGCCGCCGAGGCCCGCCTCGAAGAGGTCGCGATCGGCATGGCCCACCGCGGCCGCCTGAACGTGCTGGCGAACATCGTCGGCAAGTCGTACGCGCAGATCTTCCGCGAGTTCGAGGGCAACCTCGACCCGAAGTCCATGCACGGCTCCGGCGACGTCAAGTACCACCTGGGCGCCAACGGCACCTTCACGGGCCTGGACGGCGAGCAGATCAAGGTCTCGCTCGTCGCGAACCCCTCGCACCTGGAGGCGGTGGACCCGGTCCTGGAGGGCGTGGTCCGCGCCAAGCAGGACATCATCAACAAGGGCGGCACGGACTTCACCGTCCTGCCCGTCGCCCTGCACGGCGACGCGGCCTTCGCCGGCCAGGGTGTGGTCGCCGAGACGCTGAACATGTCGCAGCTGCGCGGCTACCGCACCGGCGGCACCGTCCACGTCGTGATCAACAACCAGGTCGGCTTCACCGCCGCCCCGGAGTCCTCGCGTTCCTCGATGTACGCGACCGACGTGGCCCGCATGATCGAGGCGCCGATCTTCCACGTGAACGGCGACGACCCGGAGGCCGTGGTCCGCATCGCGCGGCTCGCCTTCGAGTTCCGCCAGGCGTTCAACAAGGACGTGGTCATCGACCTCATCTGCTACCGCCGCCGCGGGCACAACGAGTCCGACAACCCGGCCTTCACGCAGCCGCTGATGTACGACCTGATCGACAAGAAGCGCTCGGTGCGCAAGCTGTACACCGAGTCCCTCATCGGTCGCGGCGACATCACGCTGGAAGAGGCCGAGCAGGCGCTCCAGGACTTCCAGGGCCAGCTGGAGAAGGTCTTCGCGGAGGTCCGCGAGGCCGCCACGCAGCCCGCCGTCGCCGCCCCGGCCCCGGTCACGCAGGCCGACTTCCCGGTCGCCGTGGACACCGCGGTCTCCCCGGAGGTCGTCAAGCGGATCGCCGAGTCCCAGGTCAACATCCCCGACGGGGTCACCGTCCACCCGCGTCTGCTGCCGCAGCTGCAGCGCCGCGCGGCGATGATCGACGAGGGCACCATCGACTGGGGCATGGGCGAGACCCTCGCCTTCGGCTCGCTGCTGATGGAGGGCACCCCGGTCCGGCTGTCCGGCCAGGACTCCCGCCGCGGCACCTTCGGCCAGCGCCACGCGGTCCTCATCGACCGGGAGACCGGCGAGGACTACACCCCGCTGCTGTACCTGTCGGACGACCAGGCCCGGTACAACGTCTACGACTCGCTGCTCTCCGAGTACGCGGCCATGGGCTTCGAGTACGGCTACTCGCTGGCCCGCCCGGAGTCGCTGGTCCTCTGGGAGGCCCAGTTCGGTGACTTCGTCAACGGCGCGCAGACCGTCGTCGACGAGTTCATCTCCTCGGCCGAGCAGAAGTGGGGCCAGACCTCCGGCGTCACGCTGCTGCTGCCGCACGGCTACGAGGGCCAGGGCCCGGACCACTCGTCCGCGCGCCCCGAGCGCTTCCTCCAGATGTGCGCGCAGGACAACATGACGGTCGCGATGCCGACCCTGCCGTCGAACTACTTCCACCTGCTGCGCTGGCAGGTCCACAACCCGCACCACAAGCCGCTCATCGTCTTCACCCCGAAGTCGATGCTGCGTCTGAAGGCTGCGGCGTCGAAGGCGGAGGAGTTCACGAGCGGTTCGTTCCGTCCGGTCATCGGCGACGCCACCGTGGACGCGAACGCGGTCCGCAAGGTCGTCTTCTGCGCCGGCAAGGTCTACTACGACCTGGAGGCCGAGCGGGAGAAGCGCGGCATCACGGACACGGCGATCATCCGCATCGAGCGGCTGTACCCGCTTGCGGGTGCGGAGCTCCAGGCGGAGATCGCCAAGTTCCCGAACGCGGCGAAGTACATCTGGGCGCAGGAGGAGCCGGCGAACCAGGGTGCGTGGCCGTTCATCGCGCTGAACCTGATCGACCACCTCGACCTGGCGGTCGGTGCGGACGTCCCGGCGGGCGAGCGCCTGCGGCGCATCTCGCGGCCGCACGGCTCTTCGCCGGCGGTGGGCTCCGCGAAGCGCCACCAGGCGGAGCAGCAGCTCCTGCTGAACGAGGTCTTCGAAGCCTGAGCTTCGTAACCCCCGGAAGGCCCGGCACCCCCTCGGGGGGGCGCCGGGCCTTCCGGCTGCGGCACCGCTGCCGGGAGCCGGGTTCGGCTACGGCTGGGGTTCGAAGTCCCAGTACGGGCGGGTCTGCTGGCGGGCCGAGACCGTGTGGACGTGTTGGGGGCCGAGGGTGCGGATCAGGCCCTTGATGCCCGCGTCCTCGTGCTTGCCCGCCTCCGCGTCCTCACGGACCGACCGGAGGTCCGCGGCGAGCGCGATCTGCGCGCTGAGCGCCATCGGATGGTCCGGGCCCAGCACCTGCTCCGCGGTGCGCAGGGTCTCCCGGCTCAGGTCGACCGCGGAGTCGAGCCGCCCGGTGATGTTGCGGTGCCCGGTCGCGTTCAGGGCGCAGCCCAGCGTCCACGGGTGCCGGTCGCCGAGCGCACCCCGCATGCCCACCAGCGCCTGCTCCGCGAGCGACAGCGCCTCCACCCGCTCGCCCTGCGCGCGCAGTACCAGGCCGAGGTTGCCGACCGTGCCGATGCTGTACGGGTGGGCGAGCCCGAGCTGGGACTGGTAGCCCCGTACGACGTCCTCGGAGATGCGGCGGGCCTCGCCGATGTCCCCGTACTCGCGCAGGTACGTCGCGTAGTCCGAGGCGACCATCAGCGTCCAGGGGAACTCGGCGCCGAAGACGCGCGTGGAGCGTTCCAGGACGCTGCGCAGCCGGGCGCCGGCGCCGGGGATGTCCCCGGAGCGGCGCAGGCACATCCCGAGGTTGTGCTCGGCGCGCAGGGTCTGCGGATGGTTGGCGCCCAGCACCTGGATGTGGATCTTGAGGCCCTGCTCCTGGCGGGCCAGCGCCTCCCGGTAGCGCCCCATCAGCCGCAGGCCCATCGCACAGCCGATGCCCGAGGAGAGCGTGGCGATGTGCCGTACCCGCAGGACGCGTTCGCGTCGGCGCAGGGTGTCCAGGTCGGTGTCGTAGGCCTCCTGGAAGCGGCCGAGCAGGCGCAGGACGACGGCGACGTTGTTCTGGGCGTTGAGGGTGGTGGAGTCGTCCTCGCCGAGCAGTTCGCGATAGGTCGCGAAGGCGTGCTCCAGCAGCTTCCGGGCCTCCTCGAACTTGGCGGTGCTGAGCAGGACCCCGGCGTAGGTGCTGGTGGCGCGCAGGGTCTCCAGGTCCCGGTCGCCGCGTTCGGCGAGGAGCCGGTCGGCGCGGGAGCGGGCGAGGGCCTCGGCGCGGCGGAAGTGCCCGAGCATGCGCAGGGCGCCGGTGTGGTGGTAGCTGAGCTCGCGCACCTGGTCGTGGTCGTCGCCGAGCATCGCGCGCCAGATGCCGTCGGTCTGTTCGGCGAGCCGCAGGCAGGTGCGGTACTCCCCGGCGAGCATCAGGTAGCGCAGGCAGTGCAGCAGGAAGTTCTGGATGCGCGGGTTGGTGCTGGTCAGCACGCCGGCGGAGTCCAGGTGCGGGATGAGTTCGGCGTACCGGGGCCAGAGCCGGGAGTCGGCGGGCCGTCCGGGGTCGGCGGCGGCGAGCACCTGGCGCACGGCGCGCGAGAGCGGCTCGGCCTCCTGCTCGCCGAGGTCCTCGCGGACGATGTTGTGGACCATGCGGTGGAGTTGGACGGTCTCCAGGCCGCCGCCCTCCTCGACGGGCAGGTCGGAGTACTCCAGGCGGACCACGGAGAACTGGACGAGCTTGTTGAGGGCAGCGTTCCACCGGATCTGGTCGTTGATGAGGCCCGCGAGGTCCTCGGGCACGTCGTCGGCGGGGAACTCGCGCAGCAGCCGCAGCGGGACCCGGCCGGGTGCGAAGAACACGAACAGCCGGAGCAGGGCGAGGGCGTCGGGGAAGTTCTCGCGGATGTTGTTGAGCAGTATCGCGAGGGCGGTGGGGAAGGGCACCGGGTAGTCGTCGGAGAGGGTGACGGCTTCCCGGGAGTCGAGCCGGCGCCTCAGCAGCGCCAGGTAGTCCCCGACGGACAGCGGGGAGTCGGCGAGCCAGCCCGCGGTCTGGTCGAGGGCGAGCGGGTAGTCGTCCAGGGCCTCGGCGAGCTGGTCGGCCTCCTCGCCGGTGAGGCGCAGGGCCCGGCGGCGGATGAAGGTGATGGACTCGGGCCGCGCGTAGAGGGGCACTTCGACCAGGCTGGTGTGCCGGGAGGCCCATTCACGGTTGCGGGAGGTGATGATCACGTCGCCCGCGCCCGCCGGCAGCAGGTCGGTGAGGTCGTCGGGGTTGTCGCAGCCGTCGAAGACGATCAGCCAGCGGTTGTACGGGGAACCGCGCCGCAGCGCTTCCAGGACGGCCCGGATCTGCTCGCCGTAGCTGCCGGCGCCGCGCGGCAGGCCCAGCGCGGGGGCCAGGTCGGCGAGGCGCTCTCGCAGGGTGGGCCGGTCCTCGGCCGGGACCCACCACACGACGTCGTACTCGGAGGCGAAGCGGTAGGCGTACTCGGTGGCGACCTGGGTCTTGCCGACCCCGGAGAGCCCGAGCAGGGTCACGGTGGAGGCGCCGGACGGGGCCTGCGTCAGGGCTTCGCGGAGGTTGCCGATGACGTCGTTGCGGCCGGTGAAGCGGGGGTTGCGGCGCGGGACGCGGCCCCAGATCTCGGGCGGGTCGTTGGGGAAGCGCGGGCCGCGGCGGCCGGTCTCGGCGCCGACCCGGTCGGTGGGCAGGTCGAGGCGGCGCAGCACCCGGTACTCGGCCTCGTACGAGTCCAGGCCCCACAGGTCGGTCTTCTCCAGTACGGCGACGGCGCTCGGCAGCGGGGCGTCGGTGAGGCAGACGGCCGCGAACCGGTCGGGGTGGCGGTCGGTGACCTCGCGCAGGGCGGTGTTCCACTCCGCGTCGGTGCGGGTGCCTGCGGAGAAGTAGCGCTCGCTGAGGACGAGCAGCACCCGGCCGCCGCCGCGGGCCAGGTCGTCGAGGGCCTCGCCGACGCCGGGGCTGTTCTGCGGGTCCCAGCGCTGGAGGGTGACGCGGTGGCCGTACTCCTCCAGGCGGTGGGCGATCCACACGGCCCAGGGGCGGTTGAAGCCCGCGAAGCTGATGACGAAGCGCTGCGGTTGGAGGCTTCCGGTGGTCATGCTGCCGTCTCCCTGGATGCGGGCGGTGGACGGGGTTGAAAAGGTACCGCAGTGGACGGTCCGTCACCCTTGTGCGAACGGGGCGAGTTCGGGGTGCTCCGCGCACCAGGCGCCGCGTTCCAGGTCCACCGCGCGGCGGGCGGCGGCCTGCTGGGCCGCAGGGGGCGCCACCTCGTCCATGGCCTCTTCGGCGGCGGCCATCGCCTCGGTGAATTCCCTTCCGAGGGAGGTCAGTTGGCCATGAGCCCGGATGACGGGCAGTACGGCGGCCACCTGTGCGCGGATCCGGGCGTGCTGGGCCCACGCACCCCGGGCCCCGTAGAGGGCGGCGCGCTGCCAGTACCCGGCGAGGGCCAGGTGGGCGTACGCGCCGTGCAGCAGCCCGTCCAGGGGGCGGGGGTCGGCGCGCCAGGGGGCCCAGTGCCGGGGCGTGCGGTCGGCGGTGTGCAGGGTGACCACGTCGGCCAAGGCGGTCAGTTTGCCGTGCTGCACCTCGTGCACGAGGGTCGCGGCGAGCGCGGGCGGGGCCTGCGCCCGGGCCAGTACGGAGCCCGCGGCGGCGGGCAGGGTGGCGCCGCTGGAGCGGGAGCCGCCGCCGAGCGGGACCACCGAGCGCAGCAGCAGGCTCATCTCCTGCGCGCGGGCGGTGTCGTAGCGCTGGAGCAGGGTGAGGGCGCCGGACCACTGGGTGTCCCAGCGCTTGTGGCCCCGGGGGGTGAGCCGGCGGGCCGGGCGCACGGGCGCCGGCCGGTCCGGGCCGGGGGCCCGGTAGGGGTCGAGGTCGTCGAGGGCGGTACGGCCGCCGGGCAGGGTGTGCAGGGCCAGCGCGGCCGGGTCCGCGGGGTCCCAGGAGCGCTCGGTCAGGGCGAGCGGTCCGGGCCGGGCCGGGCGCAGCAGGCCGACGGTGGGCAGGACGAGGCGGCCGTGCACGGGCCGCAGGGTGGCCTTGAAGGTGATCCCGGAGCGCAGGGCGGCGGCGACGGCGAGCGCCCCGAGGTGGGCGAGGTCGGCCGGGGGTCCGCACGGGGCGTGGAGCCGGCGCAGGGTCTCCTCGGCCCACACCCCGGTGGCCGGGTAGTGCAGGACGTCGCGCACCGCGTCGGGGGCGTGCCGTTCGGCCTCCTCCAGCAGGGCCCAGTGCTCGGCGGCCTCCCCGGCGCGCCCGCCGGGGGCCGCGTCGAGCACGGCGCGCAGCAGGACCAGGCGCTTGGAGCGGCGTACGTCGCGCACGAGGCGGGTGCCGTCGGCCGAGGGCTCGGTGGAGGCCAGGGCGCGCAGGGTGGCGGAGGTGACGGTGAAGGGGTTCACGACGCGGCCCGCCGGGTGGCGTCGCGCAGCGCGTGGGCGATGTGCCGGATCAGGACCTGGAGGTCGGCGCAGTACACGGAGGGCTGGCGGAAGCCCTCGCCGGCGAGGTAGCGGTGCGGGTAGTGGCCGCCGCCGCACACCTCGACCAGTTCGCAGGAGCGGCAGGCGGCGGCGAGGGCGTCCCGGCCGAGCTGGCGGGCGACGAGCCCGGGGTGTTCCAGCAGTTCGTTGAAGCTGTGCGTGGCGAGGTCCATCCCGGTGCCGGCGGCGCCCTCGTAGGCGGACTTCAGCGAATCGGCCTGCTCGATGGCGCCGTCGGTCTCGACGACGGCGGTGGCGGCGGGCGCCAGGCCCAGGGTCTCGGTGGCGGCGGGCAGTCCCAGCAGCAGGGCGATGATCTCCTCGAACATCCGGATCCGGGTGCGCCGCTGCCCGTCGTGCCACCAGCGTTCGAAGACGGCCAGGAGCCAGTCGGCGTACGGGGTCTCGCGCGGGCTCCGGCCCGGCGGCGGGGTGCTCCAGTTGGCCAGGGGCAGCAGCAGGCCGAGGGCGGGCGGTGCGAAGGCGAGCAGGGACTCGTACGTCTCCACCGGGTCCTGGGCGAGGTCCACGACGCAGAGCACCCCGGCGTAGCTCTCGGGGTGGCGGGCCAGCAGCCGCAGGCCCCGGGCGGCGGCGGTGAACCCGGGGCGCCCGGCGTGGTCCACGCGGCGGGCGTTGTGCGCGGGCAGCCCGCCGTCGAGGCTGACGCCGACGCGTATCCCGGCGGCGGCGAGCGCGGCGAGCCGGCCGCGGGTGAGCAGGACGCCGTTGGTCTGGACGGTCGCGGTGACCCGGGTGCGCGGGGCGGCCGCGCGCAGGGCGTCCCGCACGGCCTCGACGGGCGCGGCGAGGTCGGCGGGGGCGGTGAGCAGCGGCTCCCCGCCGTGCAGGACGAGGTCGACGCGGGGCAGGTCGTGGGCGGCGGCGTGTTCGGCGATGCGGGCGGCGGCGCGGGTGACGGTGGCCGGGGTCATGACGGTGGGCTGGGCGCGCCAGCCCTGGTCCGCCATGGCGTAGACGTAGCAGTAGGTGCAGGCGAGGTTACAGCGGCTGCGCGTCTTGAGGACGAACTGCCGTATGGGGTACGGCCGGTGGCCGCCGGCCCGGGCGGCGGGGACGTCGAGCCGGGTGTAGGGCCAGGGGGCGTGTCGCGCGTGACTCGTGTTCGTCTGCCTCATCGCCTGTACCTCCCTCCCCCGGGACGGTCCATCCCTGCCCTTGCCGGGGCCCGCGCTAACGGCGGAAAGTGGTCAACTCCTTTCAGGGCAGACAGATCAGACGACTCCGGAGTCGAAGGCGTTCAGGATCTCGGCCGGGTGGGTCACCCGCTCGACCATGCCCTCGATCACCTGGGCGAGCACGGGGTGCTCGATCCCCCGCAGTGCGGCCAGGTCCAGCCCGGAGAGGTCCGGTAACCGCCCGGGGCACTCGGGGGCCGCTGCCGCCGCTTCCTGATGCTTGGTCACCATGTGCGCCCTTTTCCCTCCGGGGGGTAAGCGGAAACGGCGGCGGCCCCGCCCCTACTGGGGCCCCGCCCCAGACCCCGCGCCTCAAACGCCGACGGGGCTGGATTTTGGCTGATGCCGCCCCTCAGCCGCTGGCGGCATCAGCCAAGAGGCGCGGGGATCCGGGAGCGGTCACGGCGGCTCCAGGGCGCGGATGCGGGCGCGGACGGCGGCGGCGCGGGTGCCGGCGCCCCCGCCGAGCCGCGTCCACGACTCCAGCGCGGAGCGATACGCGTCCAGCGCCGCCCGCGGCCGCGCGAGCCGCTCCAGCACCTCCCCGCGCAGCTCCTGCACCCGCGCGGCCAGCTCGACGGCGGTGTCCCGCCACTCCCCCCGGTCGGTGTCCAGCGCAGCCCGCCACGCCCGCCGATAGGAGTCCGCGGCCCGGTCGAGCCGTTCCAGCGCCCGTGTCTGGGCGTGGATCTGCTGCTGTACGTCCCCGTGGTCGCGCCAGGCCCCGGCCTGCTCCAGGGGGTTGCGGCTCTGCCGGACGGCCAGCTCCAGCAGGTACTCCGCCTCGCGCAGGTCCACCAGGTCGCCCTCGTACGTGTGGCGCAGGCGCAGCCCGGCCGCCAGCCGGATCAGCCGGTGCGCGGCCCGGGGGTCGGACTGCGGCACCGCGGCCCGGCTCTCGCGCAGCACCCGCACCGCGGTGGAGGCGAAGGCTCGCCCGTCGGCCTCGGCGGCCCCGGCGCGGGCCAGGAGCACCTCGCCCCACTCGGGCAGCAGTTCCCCGAAGGTGTCCCCGTCCCGGGGGATCAGCCGCCGGGCCCGGCTGTAGGCGCCGGCCGCGTCCTCCAGGGCCGTGGGGTCCGCGTCCCGTTCGTGGCGGGCCCGGTGCACCCGCGCCAGGCAGAGCAGCGCCGACACCCGCAGTTCGGGGTCTCCTGCGGCCTCGGCCAGCGCGGCCTCCAGCTGCCCGGCGGCCTCCTCCAGCCGTCCGGGCAGGTACCGCAGGGCCGTGGCCCGTTCGACGCGGACCCGGGCCCGCGCGCCCCGCCCGGCGGCCGGGTCCACGGTCAGGTGGTCGGCTGCCCGCACGGCCAGGGCGGTGCGTGCGTCCGGTTCGGGGGTGTGCGCCAGCAGCGCCAGCAGGACGCGGCCGAGCGCGAGCCGCAGCGCGGGGTCGACTCCGGCGTCCGCGTCGGCGGCGGATTCCGGATCCGGATCCGGGTCCGGATCGGGGCCGGTCAGGGCCTCCAGCGCGGCCCGCGCCTCCCGCAGGGGCCCCGGGTCCTCCCGCAGCCCGCTCAGCCGGATCAGGGCCTGCGCCCGCCGTACCGCGCAGTCCACCCGCAGCTCCGGGTCGAGGTCCGCCACGGCCCCGGCGGCGGCGAACTCCCGTTCCGCCGCGGCCAGCAGCCCGGCGTCGCCCAGGGCGGACGGCCCCGGGGCCGCCAGGGCCCGCTCGTACAGGACCCGGCCGAGCGCCGCCCGCGCCCCGGGGGTGCCCAGTCCCGCCAGGGCCCGCTCGGCCTCCGCGAGCAGCTCGGGGTCGCGCTGGAGCGCCCACAGCCGCAGCAGCGCCCCGGCCAGCTCGGTCTCGGCCTCCCCCGGCGGGTCACCGGGTCCGGCGGGGGCGGCCACCGCCCGCCGCAGTACCGTCACGGCCTCGTACAGCGGGCGCTGGCCGCTCGCGTCCCCGCTGCGGTCGTGCTCCGCGAGCCGCTCCCGCGCGGTCCGCAGCGCCTGGTCGCGGCCGGGCGGCGGCGGGCTGCTCGCCGCCACCGCCGGGCCCTCGGGCGGCGGGCCGGGCAGGTAGCGGCGTACGACCTTGGCGGAGACCTGCGCGAAGGCCTGCGGCAGCCGGGCCGCCGGGACCCGCTCGTCGGCGTCCTCGGCCGGCGCGGGGGCCCCGGTCAGCTGCGAGACGGCGAGCGCGGGGAAGTTGCGTACGCCCCGCCCGAAGTGCGCCAGCACGTACTCCGAGCAGTGCTTGAGGACCAGTGCGGCCTCGTCCCGCCCCAGCGGCCCCAGCAGTACGTCCTGCACCCCGGGAACGAAGGCGTACCAGCCTGCCTCGGAGGTGCGCCGCAACAGCCCGCTCAGCAGCACCTCCGCCAGGTCCGAGGGCTCCGAGTCGGGCAGCATCGTGCGCTGCACCAGCCTCATCACGGGCAGCGTCAGCGGGGCCGCCGACAGGTACACCGCGAGCTGTACGGCCCGGGGCGCGGCCGAGGCACGGAAGCGCCGCACCAGTTCGCGCGGCGGCCGGGCGGCCCGCGGCGGCGGCGCGGTCGCGGCCGGGTGGCGGGCGAGGACCCGGCCCACCTCGGCGGGGACGGGTCCGGTGCCGAGCCCGGCGACGAGCCGGGCCCAGGCGCCGAGAGCGGTGGCGCTCGGCGGCAGGACGGGCACGGTCAGGCCGCCGGTGGGCCGCCCGGCCCGCGGCGGCCGGTCCGGGCGGAACCTCAGCTTCCCGCCGCCCTCGGCCCGCGAGAGCGTGCCCCGCTCGGTGGGCAGCCAGCTGCGGCTCCAGAGCCGCTGCGGCAGGGGCTGCACGACCACGCACGGGGTGCACTCGGCCCACCGGTACAGCAGCCGCTGCGCCTGGCCCTCGCGCCACACCGGCCCGGCGCAGTCGGAGACCACCATGGTCAGCGCCCGCCCGGTGGGGTCCCGCAGCTGGTCCCCGGAGGCCGTCCCGGCGCCGGGCAGCGGGCCGCGCCCGACGGCCGCCCCTCCGTCCGCGAGCCGGTGCAGGTAGTACACCTGCACGTCCCGGAAGGCGCCCAACCGCTCGCACACGGAGCGCAGTTCCTCGAACATGTCCTGCCACACCGCCATCGACGGCGACGCGTCCATCACCAGCCGTACGGTCGCCTCGCGCCGGCTCTCGCGCCGGAACACCGGGATGACCAGCCCGAGCGCCCGTGCGCTGGCCTCGGCGGTGGCGGGCTCGTCGAGCACCGTCCGGCCGGGCGGTGAGGGCGGGCGGTGGCGCTGGAGGGCGCGCAGGGCCCGCTGGACGTCCAGGATCCGGGGCAGCGCGGCCGCCGCGGGGACCCGTACGGGCACGCCGTCCAGGGCCTCCGGCGGGTCGGCGGCGTGCGGTCCGCCGCCGGGACCGGCCCCGGAGCCGGAGCCGGACCCGAACGCCGGGTCCGGCGTGCCTCCCGGGCGGGCCTCCGGCGCGTACAGGCCGATCGGATCCTCGGCCGGCGGCCGTGGCGGCCGTACGGGCTCCGGCCCGGGCCGCGCCTCGTCCGGCTCGGCGGCCGGCTCCCGTCCGGGCGGATCCGCGTCCGGCGGCCGGCCGCCCGGCGGGCGTGTCCGGCCGGCGAGCCAGAGCGCGTCGGCGATCTCCTCGGTGGACGGGTCGAGCCCGGCGGCCCTGAGCAGGGCGGCCAGTTCGCGGATGCCGGGCCCGGCAGCTGGCACGGCCCGTCACCTCGGGCGGTCTAGGCGCTGGATGAGCAGGTCCGCCAGGTCCTCCCGGGTGGGGGGCGCGGCGTGGTGGGTGAGGTAGATGGCGTTCAGCAGCTGGTCGGCGGCGACCAGTTCGGACTGCGAGCGGCTGAGGAACTCCCGGATCAGATCGGCCCCCAGCCGGGCCGCCTCCTCGCCCAGGTGCGCCCGCACCATGGTGGCGAGCCGCTTCTCCCCGGGCTGCCCGAGCTTGAGCTGGATGCACCGGCGCAGCAGGGCGGCCGGGAAGTCCCGCTCGCCGTTGCTGGTCAGGATGATGAAGGGGAAGGCCCGGCAGCGCACCCGACCGCCCCGGACGGTCACCTTCGCCCCGTCGTCGGTGAGCACCTGCACCTCGGGCTCGGTGTCGGCGACCCGCTCCAGCTCCGGAAGGGCGAACTCCCCTTCCTCCAGGACGTTCAGCAGGTCGTTGGGCAGGTCGATGTCGCTCTTGTCCAGCTCGTCGACGAGCAGGACGCGCGGCCGCTCGGTGGGCAGCAGCGCCGTGCCCAGCGGCCCGAGCCGGATGTACTTCCCGATCCCCGGGGGGTCGGCCCGGCCCTCGGCGGCGGAGCCGGCAGCGAGCTGCACGTCCTGGAGACGGGCGATGGCGTCGTACCGGTACAGCCCGTCCTGGAGCACGGTCCGCGAGACCACGGGCCAGCGCAGGACGCGCCCGAGCTTCAACTCGTGTGCGACGGCGTGCGCGAGGGTGGACTTCCCCGTTCCCGGGTACCCGGTGACCAGCAGCGGCCTGCGCAGGTACAGCGCGGCGTTGATGGCCTCCAGCTCCTCGGGCTCGGGCCGGTGCATCTCGGCGGCCTGCCGGTGCGCCCCGAGCCGGCGCGCCACGTTCCCGTCGGGCTGTGCGGCGGCCGCCCCGGTCTCCCCGACGGGTCCGCCGTCGAAGTCCCGCCAGGGCGGCGGATCGGGCAGGGCGTCGATCCCGTCGTGGGGTTCGCCGACGCCGCGGTAGATGAGCCATTCCTCGTTCACGCGTGCTCCTTCCCCTCAAGTCGGTCCCGGAGGTGCCCCGCTGCGGGCCGGCCCGGCGCGGGCCCCGGCCCCCTCACAGGTCTCCCTGGAGGGGCTCGTCCTCCGGCAGCGGCCGCCCTGGGTCGTTCCAGATCAGCGCCACGCCCGCCGCCCAGTAGGCGTCCGGGTCCGCGCCGTGCACCCGGCCCCGCAGCGCCTGGAAGCGCTGCGGCAGCAGCGCGCCCCGGCCCGCCTCCGTGAACTCCTCGCGCAGCCCCCGGTGGTACGGCTCGCACGACGCCCCCGGGTCCGGTGGCGGCCGGCGGCACACCGCCACCCCGTACCCGGCCGCCCGTACCGCGAGGAGCGACCCCAGCGTGGGCTCCAGCCAGGGCGCCCGGCAGTGCACCGGCACCGTGTTGTCCGCGAGCCCCGCCAGCCACCGCGGGGAGGGGCTGCGCGGCCGTCCGCCCGCGCAGTCGGCCCGCTCGTCAGGCAGCGGGCCCGCCTGGACCCGCGTCCAGCGCCGGGCCGCCTCCTGCGGGTCGGGGCCGTCCGCGGGGTGGCGCAGCACCACCGGCCGCTGCACCCCGACCGGCACCCCGCCGGCCCCCGGCCACTCGTCCACCGCCAGCCCGAACAGCTCGGGCGCCACGGCCACTTCGAGCAGGGCCGCCGCCTCGTGCGTGTCACAGCGGCGGAAGGCCTCGGCGAGCGGCGCCCGCAGCGCCTCCGGCAGGGCCGCCAGGGTTGCCCGTACGCCCGATTCCACCGGGGTCACCCGGCCCGGCCCGGCGAGCACCGAGACCCGCCAGTCGTACACGTCCTCCCAGCCGTGCGCCCACGCCTCCAGCAGTACCGAGGGCCCGGTCGGCAGCGCTGCGGCGGCCCGCGGCGGAGCCCCGTGGGCGTGGTGGACGGCTCGGGCGGCCGAGGCGCGCCGGCGCGCCGCCGCCTCCGCCAGGCCCCGGGCCCGGCGCTCGGCCAGCTCCCGCCGCAGCCTGCGCCACAGCCGCTCCGCGGTCGTCCGTACCCAGTCCCACAGCTCCTCGTCGGCGCCCGGCGACGGTGGCTCGCGGTGGACGGCCACGCTCACCCCGGTCGCGTACCGGAGCATCGCCGCGGCCTCCCCCTCGCCGCCGGGCGGGTCGCGCAGCAGGCCGAGCCCGTCGCGCCAGCTCAGCGGGGCCGGCGCCGAAGGGTCCGGCTCCTCCCCGCGCGCCTCCTCGACCAGGGCCCGTACGGCTTCCGAGGAGCCCGGCGCGGGGAGTTCGGCGAGCAGCCCGCACAGCGTGGTCCGCTCCCCCGCGGTGAGGCGCCCGCGCGCGCCGAACGGGTCGGCGTCCGGCGCCGGCAACTCGTCGTGCACGTCGGTCCAGGTGCGTCGGCTGTTCAGATCGCTGCGGTGTTCGTCGTAGTGGTACAGGTCGTGGGCCTGCATGACCCGGCGGTACGTCCCGACCTGCCCGGTCGCCGGCACCAGCGGCAGCGTCCGCAACTGCACCACCGACACGGCGAGCCCGCCCCCGCCCGTGTGGCGCCGGGCCTTGACCACGCCGACGACCTCCCCGGTGGCCAGGTCCACCACCGGGCCGCCGGACATGCCGGGCTCGATCTCGTCCTCGCCGCCGAGCCGGATCGCCGCGCCGTTCCCGGCGGAGCCGCGCAGCCGGGTCGTCCGGCCGGTGATCTCCGGGGTGCCGAGGTCCTCGGTGCAGCCGAAGTAGGCGACCTCGGCCAGGCGGGGCCTGGGCCGGTCGGTCAGCCATGCGCAGGCGTGCGAGACCGGCGCCAGAACCCGCACCAGCGCCAGGTCGGGCAGGTCCCACAGGGCCCGCCGGCCGGGGCGCCGGCCCTCCAGCCGCTCGGGCAGTACGCAGTCCACGCGCCCGGCGACGGTCCCGCTGGCGGCGCCGTTCCCGGCGGCGCTCCCGGACTGGAAGGTGATGGCGACCTCACGCCCGACCAGACGCACCGCAGCACCCCCTTCGCCGACCACGTGCGCGCACGTCAGGACCCAGCCGGGGGCGATGAAGAAGCCGCTCCCCCACGTGGGTCCGGACCAGCTGTTGCCAGAGCTGTCATACCCGCCGGAGGGGGCGTGGACGCGTACGGTCGCCGCCCGGACGAGGGGCTCCAGGAGCTCGTAGGCGCGCGCGGACCCCTCCGAGCGCCCGTCCGGCATCCCCTGGCCCGCCCCCCGCTCGCCCTGTGTGGCCATCAAGGCTAGCGCCGGGCGGCAGAGCGCGGGAGGTGTCTTCGCACGGCGGATTATCCTGGCGGGAAACACCCCCATCACGACCGCCTGTACGGCACGGAGCCCGACTTGTACTTCACCGATCGCGGCATCGAGGAGCTGGAGAAGCGGCGCGGCGAGGAGGAGGTCACTTTCGAGTGGCTCGCCGAGCAGCTGCGCACCTTCGTCGATCTGAACCCGGACTTCGAGGTCCCGGTGGAACGCCTGGCCACCTGGCTGGCCCGCCTGGACGACGACGAGGAAGAGGACGAGTAGCCGGGGCCCGGGCCCCGGCGCCCGGCACGACGAAGGGGCCCCACCGCTGCCCGCGGCGGGGCCCCTTCGTCATCGGGAGGGCCCCGGGCGGGCGGCGCGCGCCGGGCCGCCCGCCAGGCCACCCGTCAGGCAGTTCATCAGGCCGCCCGTCAGGCCGTTCGTCAGCGCGGCGTGCGGGCCCGGTCGTACGCCAGGGACAGCGCGCCGTGGGTGACCAGCAGTGCGCCCGCCGTCAGCCAGCCCGGGCTGCGGCGGTGGGCCGCCCAGAGCAGCAGGGGGGCGCCCGCCGCCAGTTGGGCGGCGCCCAGGCGCCGGGCCTTCGGGCCGCGGACCCACGGGCCCAGGGGGCCGCCCTCCAGCACGTCCAGCTCCGCCCGCACCGCGTCGCGCCAGCCCGACCACTCCACCGTCTCGGTGCCGGGCGCGACCCGGGCCGCCTCCCGTAGCCGGTCGGCGGGCTCGCCGGGGGCCAGTCCGGCGGGCAGTGCCAGGCCGGCCCGGGCCAGGAGCGCGATCAGCCCGAGCAGCCGGGCGGCGCCGTCCGCGGCGTCGTCGGGGCGGGTGAGCCGCTCCAGGTCCTCCAGGTCCAGCACGGGGTCCAGCCCGAGCCGCACCGCCAGCACCCGCATGGCGTCCGCCTCGCCGACCGGTCGGCCCGCCGCGTCCCATTCGTACACCGCGGGGCGCCGGAAGCCCGAGGCCAGCGCGAAGCCGGTGTGGCCGCCCTCCCACCACAGGCTCAGCACCGGCCAGTTGGCGCCGGTCGCGAGCGCCGAGCCCCAGCCCGACAGCACCTCGGCCACGGACTCCTCACCGCCGATCCACGGCTTGCCCTCCGGGACCAGCGCGCTCCACTCGCCGGCGGGGGCGAGCAGCAGGCGTTCGCGCAGCAGGTGTGCGGCGGGGCGGGCGACGAGCGGCTCGGTGCGGCAGAGCAGCAGGCCGCCCGCCGTGGTCTGGGAGATCGGCATGCCCACACGCTATGGCAAATCGCCGTAGAGCATCGTAAGTCGGACGTAAAGGGATGCGCCATCCCGCTTGACTTCCCCCGACCGCGATATATCGTGTTCCTCAGAAGACGCGATATGTTGCGTGCGTCGAGACCTTACGCCGAGGAGGATCAGCAACCATGGCTGAGCAGAAGACGTGGTCGGTCGCCGAACCGCAGAAGATCACCTTCGAGGAGCCGGTGACCGAGGTCCACGTCCGCGTGGCCGGCGGCACCGTCAACGTCGTCGCCGCGGCCGGTGCCGACGAGGGATCGGCCCGCCTGGAGGTGGCCGAGGTCGACGGACCGCCCCTGCACGTCGTGCAGGAGGACGGCGTCCTCACCGTCTCCTACGAGGACCTGCCCTGGAATGGTTCCCAGGGCCTCAAGAAGTGGTTCGAGGGCAAGCCGTGGAAGGCCTGGTCCGCCTCCGACTCCGGCCACAAGGCCTGGGAGCGCAGCGCCACCGTCACCCTCACCGTCCCGGCCGCCGCCCGCGTACAGCTGGCCACCGTCAGCGCCACGGTCTTCGTCTCCGGCATCAGCGGCGACACCGACGTCAACGGGGTCTCCGGCGACGCCACGCTGGTCGGCCTGTCCGGCAAGGTCAAGACGCACACCGTCTCCGGCGGCGTCGAGGCCCAGTCCGTGACCGGGAAGCTCGGCTTCCACTCCGTCTCCGGCGGACTGACCGTGGTCGACGGCGCGGGCGGCAGCGTGCGGGCCGACTCGGTCAGCGGCGACATGCTCATCGACCTGACCCTCGACGAGGCCGAGCCGCGTCCGGTGGACATCGTCCTGAACTCCGTCTCCGGCCAGGTGGCCATCCGGCTGCCGCACCCCGCAGACACCCGCGTCGAGGCCAACACCGCCACCGGCGGCGTCTCCAACGCCTTCGAGGACCTGCGGGTCTCCGGCCAGCTGGGCACCAAGCGGATCACCGGCACGCTGGGGGCCGGCACCGGCACCCTGCGCGCCACCACCGTCTCGGGCTCGATCGCGCTGCTCCGCCGGCCGCAGGCCGACGCCCCGGCCGCCGAAACCCCGCTCGCACTCGACAAGAAGGTGCTCTGACATGCCGCCCGTCTTCGCCCACGGCCGCCTCCGCCTCTACCTCCTCAAGCTGCTGGACGAAGCGCCGCGCCACGGGTACGAGGTGATCCGCCTGCTGGAGGAGCGCTTCCAGGGCCTGTACGCGCCCTCCGCGGGCACGGTGTACCCGCGCCTGGCCAAGCTGGAGGCCGAGGGGCTGGTCACGTACGCCACCGAGGGCGGGCGCAAGGTGTACTCCATCACCGAGGCGGGCCGCGCCGAACTGGCCGACCGCGGCGGTGAACTGGCCGACCTGGAGCTGGAGATCCGCGACTCGGTCTCCGAACTGGCCGCCGAGATCCGCGCCGACGTGAGCGGTGCGGCGGGCGACCTGCGGCGCGAGATGCGGGCCGCGGCCAGCGCGTCGGCGACGCAGGTGGAGGACGAGTCCTGGAAGGCGGCCAAGGAGGAGCTCCGCAAGGCCAGGCAGGAGTGGAAGGAGCAGGCGCGGCGGGCGAAGGACGAGAGCCGCCGGGCCCGCGAGGAGGCCCAGCAGGCCCGCCGTCAGGCCAAGGAGGCGCAGGAACGGGCCCGCGAGGAGGTCCAGCGCATCGCCGGCCAGCTCCAGGAGCAGTTCGCCAAGTCGGGCGGGGTCCTGGGCAGCCTGGCCGGAGCCTGGCTCGGCGGCGCCGCGGGCACCTCCGCGCCGACCGCGTCCACTCCCGAGGCGGCCCCCGCCGCCGACTGGGCCGAGGACCTGACCCCGACCGGGGATCCGGTGCGGGACCTGGACCGGCTGCTGGACCGCTTCCGCGACGAGGTCCGCGACGCGGCCCGCGACCACGGCGTGACCCCGGCCCAGCTGGCCGAGTCCCGCGCCCACCTGGCCGCCGCGACGGCCCGCCTCACCGGCGCCCTGCGCACGCCTTAGTGCTGTGGCCGGCGAACCTCTCCGGCCACAGCACGGGCGAAGGCCGGTCAGGCCGCCAGGCCCGTTTCCGCCGTCGCGTAGGTGACCCGGTGGTCCGCCAGGACCTCGGCGGGGGTGCCCGGGCGCGACAGGAGCGCCAGGAGCAGGTGCAGCGTCGAGATGTGGCGGTCCCCCCGGCCCAGGGCGATGCGCAGCGACTGCTCCAGCGCCTTCTTCGCGCCCTGGGCGAAGGGGACGTGACGGGTGTCGGACTCCGGACGGCCGAGGGCCGAGCGGAGCGAGGAGCCCAGGGTGCGCCGACGCGGGGCCGCCGAGGCCAGGGCACCTTCGCCATGGGTCTCCTCGACCCGGGAGACGATCTCCCCGAGGTCGATGCCGAGGCCGGCCAAGGCCTCCTCGTCCGCCCGGGACATGCCGCCCCGGCGGCGGGCGGCGGCCAGGTCCGCGCTCATCGCGGCCCGGTCCACGCCCAGGGGGTCCAGCACGCCCTGGGCGAGCAGGGCGAGGAGCAGGTGTTCCTCGGTGACCGTGGCGGCCCGGGCCCGGCGGGCCTCGGTGACCGCGCCCGTCACGGTGTCACGGGCAGCGGCGGTGAAGCGCTCGAACATCAAAGCCTCCCGTACTTCTTGTGCACGGCCTGCCGGCTGACGCCCAGCTCGGCCGCGATGTCCTGCCAGGACCATCCCTGCGCGCGGGCACTGCGTACCTGTACGCCCTCCAGCTGCTCCAGCAGTCTGCGCAGGGCGGCCACGGCACGCAGGCCCACGCGCGGGTCGCGGTCCCCGGCCCGTTCGGCGAGATCGGTGGCTTCCGTCATGCATGTCAATGTAGGTTGACACGCGGGAGGGTGTCAACCCCGATTGACGCATGGATCCGGGGGCGTCAGACGGTCAGGACCACCTTGCCGAACAGGTCGCCCGACTCCAGCTTCTCGAAGCCCTCCCGGGCCCGGCCCAGGGGCAGCACCTCGTCGATCACCGGCCGGACGCCCGTCGCGGCACAGAAGGACAGCAGGTCCTCCAGCTCGTCCTTCGAGCCCATGGTCGAGCCGACCACCTTGAGCTCCAGGAAGAAGATCCGCGTCAGCTCCGCGTGCGCCGGACGGTCGCCGCTGGTCGCGCCCGAGATGACCAGGGTGCCGCCCGGCCGCAGGGACTTGACCGAGTGCGACCAGGTGGCGGCGCCGACCGTCTCGATCACCGCGTCCACCCGCTGCGGCAGCCGCGCGCCGGGCTCGTACGCCTCCACGGCGCCGAGCTCCACCGCCCGCTTGCGCTTGGCCTCGTCCCGGCTCGTGGCGAAGACCCGCAGGCCGGCCGCCTTGCCCAGGGCGATCGCGGCGGTCGCGACACCGCCGCCGGCCCCCTGCACGAGCACGGAGTCGCCGGGGCGGACGCCCGCGTTGGTGAAGAGCATGCGGTACGCGGTCAGCCAGGCGGTCGGCAGGCAGGCGGCCTCCTCGAAGGACAGCTCGGCGGGCTTGCGCAGGACGTTCCAGGCGGGGACGGTCACCTGCTCGGCGAAGGTGCCCTGGTAGCGCTCGGTCAGGATCGAGCGGGGCTCGTCGGGGCCCACCCCGTGGCCGCTCTGGCCGATCACCGAGTGCAGGACGACCTCGTTGCCGTCCTGGTCGATCCCGGCGGCGTCGCAGCCGAGGATCATCGGAAGTTTCTCCTCGCCGAGGCCGACTCCGCGCAGCGACCACAGGTCGTGGTGGTTGAGCGAGGCGGCCTTGACGTTCACGGTCACCCAGCCGGGACGGGCCTCGGGGGCCGGGCGCTCGCCCAGCTCAAGGCCGCGCAGCGGCTGGTCACGGTCGATTCGGGCGGCATATGCAGCGAACATGCGGCCAGAGGCTACCGTCCGGTAGCCCAAGTCGGCCAGGGGCCCCGGTCCGGCGGGGTGCCCGAACGGAATGAGTCGTACGGTCCTCAACTACCTGGTGTACCAGTTGGTTTGCCTACTCCCGAGTCACAAGCGGAACGTCGAGAACGATCCACGATCGGGGGTAACATTCAAGCCATGCGGCGCGCTCGTCATGAGCCTGTCATCTTTCCGCATTCTCCGATTCCGGACGGCACGACCCCTCCCCGCTCGGGGGCGGGGAGGGTGCGCCAACCGTCCGAATGCGAAGGAGGCCCGGCCGGATCGCTCCGGCCGGACCTCCACCCGTACAGCTCAGCTCACCTCTGCTCGGCGCTCAGGCCAGGCGGGCCACACCGTCGGCCTTGGCCGCCGCCGCGACGGCCGCGGCGACCGCCTCGGCCACGCGCGCGTCGAAGGGCGACGGGATCACGTAGTCGGCGGCGAGCTCGTCACCCACGACACCGGCGATGGCGTCGGCGGCGGCGATCTTCATGCCTTCGGTGATCCGCGTGGCGCGGACCTTCAGCGCGCCCGCGAAGATGCCCGGGAACGCCAGCACGTTGTTGATCTGGTTCGGGAAGTCCGAACGGCCCGTGGCCACGACCGCCGCGTACTTGTGCGCGACGTCCGGGTGGACCTCCGGGTTCGGGTTGGCCATGGCGAAGACGAACGCGTCCTTCGCCATCGAGGCCACCGCCGCCTCCGGGACCGTGCCGCCGGAGACGCCGATGAAGACGTCCGCGCCGGCCAGGGCCTTCTCCAGCGAACCGCTCTGGCCCGTCTTGTTCGTCAGGCCCGCGATCTCCGCCTTGACGTCCGTCAGGTCGGAGCGATCGGCCGAGACGACGCCCTTGCGGTCGGTGACGCACACGTCGCCGATGCCCGCGTCGACCAGGATCTTGGCGATGGCGATGCCCGCCGCACCGGCGCCCGAGATGACGGCGCGCAGGTCACCGAGCGTGCGCCCGGTGAGCTTCGCGGCGTTGCGCAGGGCGGCCAGCGTCACGATCGCCGTGCCGTGCTGGTCGTCGTGGAAGATCGGGATGTCCAGGGCTTCCTGGAGCCGACGCTCGATCTCGAAGCAGCGGGGAGCGGAGATGTCCTCCAGGTTCACCCCGCCGAAGGACGGCGCCAGACGGATGACCGTCTCGACGATCTCGTCCGTGTCCTTGGTGGCGAGCGCGATGGGCACCGCGTCCACGCCGCCGAACTGCTTGAACAAAATGGCCTTGCCCTCCATCACGGGGAGGGAGGCCTCGGGTCCGATGTCACCGAGTCCGAGCACGGCCGTGCCGTCGGTGACGACGGCGACCACGTTGGACTTCCAGGTGTACTCGTTGACGAGCTCCGGCTGCTCCGCGATGGCGGTGCACACCTTGGCCACGCCGGGCGTGTACGCCAGGGACAGGTCGTCCGAGTTGTTGACCGGCACAGTGGCCTGGATTGCCATCTTGCCGCCCCGGTGCAGCGCGAACACCGCGTCCGGGTTGTTGTCCGTAACGCTGTCGCTGCGAGGGTTGACGATCTCCGCTGCCACTTTGTGTGACCCCTTAAGTCCTTTGAATCGTTGAGGGTGGCCACTCCTGGTTAAGGGGTGGGCGGGCACCGCGTCCGTACTCCGCATCGACGGTTGGCCCGTCTCCGCGAAGGGGAGGTTCGTACGCGCGGGCGCGCCGCACGCGCGCCCTGAGCCCCGGATGAGGGGTGTAAGGATCTGTTCTACCTGAAGAACGCTCACCCAGACGAGTCGATTCCTGCTCGACCATAGGCCGCTTGTCCCGGTTTTGGCTAAAAGTCCAAACCTCTCTGTCCAATGGGCGAGACGCGCCGCAAATAGTGAGCCCAAAAGCCCTGGTCACGCGGGTTTGTGCGGTCTGGAGGGGCCTTGTCCGCAGTCCTGTTGGGAGGCCGGGGGTGTCCGTTATCTGATTTTGACCTGATGGGCAGCCTGAATGCGTCAGTCCGAATGGCAAGATGCCGTAATCACACAAGGTCGCGACACTCGATGGTGCGTGCCGCGACCGTTCTCGGATGCTTTTCCACCAGCCCGGAGGAACCAGCTCATGACCGCAAGCACCACCCGTCGTACGACCGCCGCCCGGTCCCGGATCGCCGCGGCCGGTGCGATCGCGGTCGCCGGCGCCCTGATCCTCACCGGCTGTGGCGACCAGACCGACAACTCCTCCTCGACCCCTTCGGGCAACGCGAACAGCGCGCCGCTGTTCTCCAAGCTCCCGGAGAAGATCCAGAAGGCCGGTGTCATCAAGGTCGGCACGGACGCGGCGTACGCCCCGATGGAGTACACCGAGGGTGGAAAGATCGTCGGTGTCGACCCCGACATCGCCGACGCGCTGGCCAAGCAGCTCGGTGTGAAGTTCCAGTTCACCTCCGGCACCTTCGACGGCCTGATCACCTCGCTGGAGACCGGCCGCCAGGACGTCGCGATGTCGTCGATCAGCGACAACAAGAAGCGCCAGGAGGGCCTGGACGACAAGGGCCAGAAGATCGGCAAGGGCGTCGACTTCGTCGACTACTTCTCCTCCGGCGTCTCGCTCATCGTCAAGAAGGGCAACCCGCAGAACATCAAGTCCCTCGACGACCTGTGCGGCAAGACGGTCGCCGTCCAGCGCGGCACCATCTACGAGGACACCTTCAAGGCGCAGGCCGAGAAGTGCGGTGACAAGAAGCTCACCATCGAGGCCTTCGACACCGACGCCGAGGCCCAGACCCGCGTCAAGGCCGGCGGCGCCGTGGCCGACATGAACGACTTCCCGGTCGCCGCATACATCGCGAAGACCTCCGGCGGCGGCAACGACTTCGAGGTCGGCGGCCAGCAGAGCGACGTGGGCCTCTTCGGCATCGCGGTCTCCAAGGAGAACACGCAGCTGCGCGACGCCCTCAAGGAAGCTCTCGACGCCACCATCAAGGACGGCTCCTACGCCAAGGTCCTGGAGAAGTGGAACGTCAAGGACAGCGCCGTTCAGTCCGCGACGGTCAACGCAGGCAAGTAGCCCGAGCGCTCCACTGAAGGGCAGTCGTTGTGACTGACAAGATCGACAAGGGTCCGGCCGCGACTCCGCCGGCCGGACCCGGCGCCTCGGGCACCCCCTACGAGGCCATCAAGGCAATCCCCGTACGCCACTACGGCCGCTGGATCAGCGCCGTGGTCGTCGCCGTGCTCCTCGGCTGGCTGATCTACGCCTTCTCGCAGGGCAAGGTCATCTGGGCGACGGTCGGCGACAAGCTGTTCGACCCCTCGGTGATCGCCGGTCTCGGCAACACCGTGATCATCAGCATCACCTCGATGGCGCTGGGCCTGGTGCTCGGCATCCTCTTCGCGGTGATGCGGCTCTCGAACAACCCGGTCACGAGCTTCGTGTCCTGGCTGTACATCTGGTTCTTCCGCGGCACCCCGGTCTACGTGCAGCTGCTGGTGTGGTTCAGCCTCCCGCTGATCTTCCAGTACATCAACCTGGGTCCGATCTACAAGAACGAGACCGTCGACGTCATGACGCCGTTCATGGTCGCCCTGCTGGGCCTCGGCCTGAACGAGGGCGCCTACATGGCGGAGATCGTCCGGGCCGGCATCCAGTCCGTCGACGAGGGCCAGAGCGAGGCCTCGCACGCGCTCGGCATGACCCGGACGCAGACCATGCGCCGCGTGGTGCTCCCGCAGGCGATGCGCGTGATCATCCCGCCGACCGGCAACGAGTTCATCAACATGCTGAAGACCTCGTCCCTGGTCTCGGCGGTGCAGTACACCGAGCTCCTGCGGGCCAGCTCCAACATCGGCAGCACGGCCGGCGCGGTGATCGAGATGTACTTCGTCGCCTCCATCTGGTACCTGGCTCTGACCAGCGTATTCAGCGTCGGCCAGTACTACCTGGAGCGCCGCTACGCCCGCGGTTCGCTGCGCAGCCTGCCGCCCACGCCGCTTCAGCGGCTGAAGGCCAACCTGAACATGTTCCGCCGTACGGAGGTGGCGAAGTGACCGCCCAGCCGATGGTCAAGGCCGAAGGCGTCCACAAGTCGTACGGCGCCGCCCACATCCTGCGCGGCATCGACCTTGAGGTCGCCCCCCGTGAGGTCTTCTGCCTGGTCGGCCCGTCCGGCTCCGGCAAGTCGACCTTCCTGCGGTGCATCAACCACCTGGAGCGCATCAACGCCGGCCGGCTCTCGGTCGACGGCCAGCTGGTGGGCTACAAGCAGAAGGGCGACAAGCTCTACGAGCTGAAGGACAGCGAGGTCGCGGCCCAGCGCCGGGACATCGGCATGGTCTTCCAGCGCTTCAACCTCTTCCCGCACATGACGGCCATTGAGAACGTCATGGAAGCCCCGGTCATGGTCAAGGGCGAGTCCAAGGCGGTGGCGCGCGAGCGCGCCGTACGCCTCCTGGACCGCGTCGGCCTCGGCGACAAGGGCGGGAACTACCCCACCCAGCTCTCCGGCGGCCAGCAGCAGCGCGTGGCCATCGCCCGCGCGCTCGCCATGGAGCCGAAGCTGATGCTCTTCGACGAGCCCACTTCG
Organism: Streptomyces sp. NPDC060031; assembly: GCF_042736805.1. NCBI lineage: Bacteria > Bacillati > Actinomycetota > Actinomycetes > Kitasatosporales > Streptomycetaceae > Streptomyces > Streptomyces sp. NPDC060031. The sequence continues at coordinate 2,742 of NZ_JBHWVM010000040.1, read as the reverse complement.
GCGCTCGACCCGGAGCTGGTGGGTGACGTCCTGGACGTCATGCGCGGCCTCGCCGAGGACGGCATGACCATGATCGTGGTCACCCACGAGATGGGCTTCGCCCGCGAGGTCGGAGACAACCTCGTCTTCATGGACGGCGGCGTGGTCGTCGAGTCGGGCAACCCGCGCGACGTGCTCGGCAACCCGCAGCACGACCGCACGAAGGCGTTCCTGTCCAAGGTGCTCTAGCCGGCGCCGCGTGTACGCGGGTGAGGGGCGGTACGGATTCCCGTACCGCCCCTCACCCACGTCCGGGGCCGTCTCCTACTTCAGGCCCAGGACCAGCGCGTCCGAGGGGGAGCGCCAGACCGTACGGGCCTCCGCGAAGCCCGCCCCGCGCAGCGTGGCCGCGTGCCAGTCGGCGGGCGGGGTGTCGCCGTCCGCGTGCTCGCCGTAGATCTCGTAGCGGCGCTTCGTCGGCTCGGCGAGCGCCGGGTCGGCGGCGGCCACGGCCCACCAGTCGGCCCAGTCGAGCGCACCGGCCTCGCGGGCCCGGTCCATGCCGGCGTGCCGGTGGGCGCGCTCGGCGGCGTTGATCCGCGGGGTGGCCGGGTCGGGCATGTGGTCGGCGTTCATGAACACCCCGCCGGGACGCACCAGCGGCGCCAGCTGCCCGTACAGCACGGCCAGGTCCTCGCTGTGCAGCCAGTGCAGGGCGGTGGCCGTCAGGACCGCGTCGTACGTGTCGTACGGGAGGGCCGCGCGCCAGTGCGGGTCCTTGAGGTCGGCCGTCACGAAGGTGACCCGGGAGTCCCCCGCGAAGTGGCCGCGGGCGATGGTCAACAGTGCGGGGTCGAGATCGACTCCCGTACTGGTGGAGTCCGGGAACCGCCGCAGGAGCCGGTCCGTGATACTTCCCGTACCGCACGCGAGATCCAGTACCCGGGGGGCGGGTCCCACCAGCGCCTCGACCATGTCCAGCATCACCCGGAACCGCTCCTCGCGGTCCGGCATGTACCACTCCTGCTGGCGGTCCCAGCTGTCCTGCCAGGCCTGCCAGTCGTGTCCGCCAGCCGCCTCGGCGCTCCGCCCGGTCGCAGCAGTCACCGCGTCTGCCATCCTGCACCCCTCCACGCGTAATACCCTCGAATACGTATCAGCCGTTACCGGAAACACTAATCCGCAGCCGTAAGGACTACAAGTGGAACTGGCCCATTACTCGGACTACGCCGTGCGTCTGGTCAACACCGAGGAGCCGGCCCGCAACAAGGACTCGCTCACCTCGGTGGACGCCGTCCGCGGCCTGTTCGGCGCCAGCGTGCAGATGGCCCGCCGCGTCACCGACACGGACGTCACCCGCTTCCGCAACGTCCGCGGCCGGCTGCGCTCCGTCTTCGAGGCCGCCGACAGCGGCGACCACGTCCTCGCCGTCGACCTGCTGAACTCCCTGCTCATGGAGTTCCCCGTCAGCCCCCAGGTCTCCGGCCACGAGACCCTCGGCGAGCACGGCGGCCCCCACTGGCACATCCACCTCGCCGACCACCCCTCCAACGCCTCCGCCGGCTACGCCGCGATCGCGTCCATGGGGCTGGCCTTCCACCTCACCGAGCACGGCCCCGACCGCCTCGGCCTCTGCCAGGCACCGCCGTGCCGCAACGCCTACCTCGACACCTCGACCAACCGCTCCCGGCGCTACTGCTCCGACCGCTGCGCCACCCGCGCCAACGTCGCCGCCTACCGCGCCCGCAAGCGGCTGGAGGCCGACGCGTCCGCCCACAGCGGCCGCAGCGCCGACACCGCCCAGGAGACCCGGGCCCTGAGCGAGCGCTGATCCACCGCGCGCGGCCGGAAGCGCAGCACCGCCGTCGCCAGCACCAGTTCCGCGGGCACCGCCCCGTAGACGGTGCTGTCGCCGGTCTCGTTGTACGGGTTGTCGCCCAGCACCCACCAGCCGCCCGGCCGGCGCTCCGCCGCCCGCTTGACCACCAGCAGGTCCTGCTGGAAGGGGTGGCGCAGCACGACCACGTCCCCCGGTCGCACGAGGGCCCCGTAGCGGACCAGCAGCCGGTCGCCGTGGAGCAGCGTCGGCACCATGGAGGGACCCGTCACCTCCAGCACCTCGAACCGCGGCCGCGAGCGCCTGTTCTCCACCATGTCCGACCTCCTCCTCTCTCCCGCATGCTGCCGCACGTTCCCGTACATTCGCTCACCGGTGCCGACACGGCGCTGGACTTTTGTCCTAAGCCCCTGGGGGCGACCGCGAAATCGTCTTTCTCACGGAGTAATCTCCCCCTTGAGAAGACGATCACGAGGAGGACAAACTCCATGCTTTCCCGCCTCTTCGCCCCCAAGGCGAAGGTCTCCGCCCACTGCGATCTTCCGTGCGGCGTGTACGACCCTGCCCAGGCCCGCATCGAGGCCGAGTCCGTCAAGGCCGTGCAGGAGAAGTACCAGGCCAACGACGACGCCGACTTCCGCGCGCGCGCCATCACCATCAAGGAGCAGCGCGCCGAGCTCGCGAAGCACCACGTCTCGGTGCTGTGGAGCGACTACTTCAAGCCGCCGCACTTCGAGAAGTACCCGCAGCTGCACACCCTGGTCAACGACACCCTGAAGGCCCTCTCGGCCGCCAAGGCGTCGAACGACCCGGCGACCGGCCAGAAGGCCCTCGAACTCATCGCCGAGATCGACCGCATCTTCTGGGAGACCAAGGCCGCCTGATCCAGGGCGCCCTCGGCGTACGAGAACGGCCCGACCGCTTCC